>JAJXXG010000163.1 GCA_021781255.1 Acidobacteriota bacterium | reverse complement strand
AGCGTCACATGGCGGCTGCGACGGCAATCGCCGCCTGCTTCAGTGGCTTTGAAGCCTGGTATTCCCACTACAAAAACAATTTCCGATATGCCGCGCAGTGGACACCCGTCATCCTGGCGCCTGCATTGGTGGGCGCCAGCGTTGCGGCGATTAAAAGCCGCCGGGCGGCGCATACCTGGCTGCCCGCGTTATCGCTGGCTGCAGTGGCCGATGGTGGCGTGGGCTTTTGGTATCACGCGCGCGGTGTTGCGCGGCGGCCGGGCGGACGGAAGCATCTGCTCTACAACATCATGTACGGGCCTCCTGTGCTGGCACCGTTGCTGTTCAGCGCCTGCGGCGTGCTCGGTCTGCTGGCAAGTCTGCTGCGGAGGGAGAAATGAAGCCCAAAGATCGCACGCAACCCGGCTATTATCCCGGCTTCTCGACGCTCAGCCAACAGAATGCGTGGGATGCTGCCACCCGCAAAACGATCCAGGAGCGCATGACGCGGTCTCTCGAGTTGCGCTTCTTCACTCCCCAGGAAGCGCCGCTGATTACGGCGATGTTTGACCACATTCTGCCGCAGGACGACCGCGAGCCACCGTACAAAATTCCCATCGTACCGGTGGTGGACGATCGCCTGTTTCATCACCGCATCGATGGATACCGCTACGAGGGCATGCCCCCGGATGGAGAGGCCTACCGCCTGGGCATGCAGAACATCGACGCCACGGCGAAGTCCGCGTTTGGGCGAGAATTTCTCGAACTCACGGCGCTGGAGCAGGACAAGCTTCTGCGATCGATTCACGACGGCAAGCCGCTGGGCGCAAAACACCTCTGGGACAAAATGCCGATCCACCGCTTCTGGATGCTCCTGGTGCAGGACGCCTGCGAAGCGTACTATTCGCATCCCTATGCGTGGGACGAGGTCGGATTCGGCGGGCCCGCGTATCCACGCGCCTATATGCGGCTGGAGCGCGGCGAGCCGGAGCCATGGGAGGTGACCGAGCAGCGCTACGAATGGGAGGCGCCGGCAGATTCGGTTTCTGACGTCTACGAACTTGTGAGCGGGCATGACCTGCATTCTGCGCAGCCGGGCCAGGGAGGGACGCATTGAATCGCGGAGAGAACAACGCCACAGGAGCGGGGCTTGACTACGGCGCTCCATTTGGCAACGCACTGGGCCCCATCCAACATATCGATGTGCCGATGCGGCGATATGGTGAGGAGGAAGTCGACTACGTTGTCGTCGGTGTCGGTTCAGCGGGCGGTGTGCTGCTGCAGCGGCTCGCTCGCGCAGGCTTCCGTGTTGTGGGGCTGGAAGCGGGACCATTCTGGGACACGGAACGGGATTGGGTCAGCGATGAAGCGGGCTCACACAATCTGTACTGGGAGGACCTGCGCATCACCGGCGGCAAGAACCCGCTCGCACTCGGCGCCAACAACTCCGGCAAAGGCGTTGGTGGCGGTTCCGTGCACTGGGCTGCGTTCACACCGCGGCTTCACCCGTCAGATTTTCGAATCTACTCCGAGGACGGCGTCGGCTTCGATTGGCCCATGAGCTATGACGAGCTGAAGCCGTACTACGAGCAGCTCGAGCTTGAGATGCCGGTCGCAGGCCCGGCGTACTTTCCCTGGGGCGACCCCCACGGCTACGCCTATGGTCCTCATCCAATGGGAGGTGTCGGCAATGCGCTGATCAAGGGCTGCACCGCGCTAGGAATCGGCGTAAGCATCGGCGGGCCGGTGGCCATCCTCTCTGGTTCGCATGGAGACCGGCAGCACTGCATCTACCGCGGCTTTTGCATTCAGGCGTGCAAAGTAGGTGCGAAAGCCAGCACGCTGATCACGCACGTACCGGACGCGCTGGCGAACGGAGCGGAGATCCGCGATCACTGCATGGTGAGCCGCGTGCACATGGGGCGGGAAAACCGGGTGACCGGCGTCAGCTACTTCGACAAAGAGGGCCGGCAGCGCTTCCAAAAAGCGCGTGCCGTGATTGTTTCTGGCTATGCGATTGAGACGCCACGTCTACTGTTGAACTCGGCGTGTCCGGGCTATGAGAACGGTCTTGCAAATTCGAGCGGTACGGTCGGCCGCTATCTGATGGCGCAGGCCGGCAACGTGATTCTAGGCCGGTTTGACCAGCCTGTGCGAATGTATAAGGCGCCCCCCGCGCATTGCTTAACTGAAGAGTTCTACGAGACCGACCCCAGACGTGACTTCGCGCGTGGCTTTGCGATCCAGACGGTCGGTCCGCTGCCCATCGCGTTTGCCAAGCAGATGATGACGGCGAAGGGCGCGTGGGGCTGGGGCATGCGCCGCATCATGATGGACTACAACCACTGGGCTGCGTTCGGGCTGCTGGGAGAGATCCTTCCCTGGGCCGATAATCGCGTGGAGCTTGCCGAAGAGAAGGATCGGTTTGGTCTGCCGGTTGCCAAAGTCACATTCAATCTCCATGACAACGATCACAAACTGATCAAGTTCGGGAAAAGGAAAGTGATGGAGGTTATGCAGGCCGCCGGCGCTGAAGAAGTTGTCCAGGAATCCCGCTACGCGCACCTAGTGGGCGCCGCGCGGATGGGCGCAGATCCCCGCTCGTCCGTCGTCGACAAATTCGGCCGCACGCACGACATCACAAACCTCTTTGTATGCGATGGCAGCATTCTGCCCACGCAGGGCTCCGCCAACCCTGGGCTCACGATTCAGGCACTGGCGGCTCGCACGGCAGACTATCTAATTCAGCAGGGAGACGCGATTTTTACAAGCAATCGGCGCGACCTGAATCCTCCGCCGCTGCGTCCGGACCTGGCACCGCCGGGGACCTATGGCCGCGGCATTCCGCGCCTGGCAAATGCCTCATTGGCGGGCGTCGGGCGATAACTCGAAAGAGAGTGACATGAAAACCAGCAAGGTAATTATGGTCACCGGCGCCTCTGCCGGACTAGGCCGCGCAATCGCCCACGAGCTGGCACGCAAAGGCGCCAGGCTCGGTTTGATTGCCCGCAACGAAGAAGCACTGCACGCCTGCGCGGATGAGGTTCGCGCGCTGGGCGGAGAGGCGCTGGTGCTGCCGCTCGACGTAAGCGATGCCGAAGCTGTGGAGCACGCGGCGTCCTCGCTGGAGGACAAGTTCGGCCCGATTGATGTGTGGATCAACGACGCAATGCTGTCGGTCTTCTCGCCCGTCAAGGAGATGAAGGCCGAGGAGTATAAGCGTGTCACCGAAGTGACCTACCTGGGCTACGTGTATGGCACCCTGGCAGCGCTTCGCCGCATGCTTCCGCGGGATCGCGGAACCATCATCCAAGTTGGTTCCGCATTGTCGGTGCGCAGCATCCCGCTGCAATCCGCTTACTGCGCTTGCAAACACGCAATTGTTGGATTCACCGATTCGCTGCGCTGCGAACTCTACCACGACAACAGCAATGTTCAAGTGTCTGTGGTGCAGATGCCGGCGATGAATACCGTCCAGTTCACCTGGGTGAAGAGCCGCATGCCCAA
>JAJXXG010000297.1 GCA_021781255.1 Acidobacteriota bacterium | reverse complement strand
CAACGACACAGTCTTGCCGCGGGCAATGTTCTCCGTGGTCTCTTTCGAGTGCGGAAGATCGGCAAAGTGCAGATCGAGGCTCTGGCCGTTCAACAGGCCTTCGGCGCCCAGGCAGCGCTCGACGAATTCCAGGGCGCGCGGCTGCATGCCGTGCGAGCAGCCAGCCACGGCGCGCCAGGTGAGCGCGTAGGCGCGGTTGATAAGCGCCAGCGCGGCCAGGATGGCGCCTTCCTGGCCGAAGCGAAGATGCGCGCAGGCCTCGCCGCGGCGCATCAGCGCATTATCCATGCAGGGCAGGTCGTCAAACAGCAGCGACGCCGTGTGAAAGTACTCCAAGGCCACGGCAAGCTGTTCGGCGCGCGCGCGGTCCAGGCCGTACTCGATGGCCATGGCAAAGACCAACTGCGGCCGGATGAGACTGCCGGCATTGCCCAGAACGTAGCGCAAGGCTTCTTCAAAGGCCGGGTCCAGGCCTCTGATCAGCGGAAACGACGCAAGCAGCGCCTGCGCGGAGAAACTCGCATTCGATAAGTTCACACTCTGTTGTGATGGCACTGTCATCCTCGGGGTTTCCTGGTGAATGACGGCGTCGTGGCACCGGAGATTTGATGATTTTGAACAAGTGTAACCCGACGGCCTCTTCGAGTTAACCATAAGACTGCCGACCATCCGCGATGGAAAGCAAACAATGCCGATACTTTTAATTACGTTTTGTTCATCTTGGGCGGTCTGCAGCGCCATGCCCACGATGGGAGGTGAAGAGGGCAAAACGCCGGGCGCAGCAATTTTCTCAGCGACGGAGGATACTGCTTTCTCGGCAACAGAGGATACTGCGCCGCAAGCCGCTTCTCAGATCAAGAATAACGTAGCTAGATGAAGCGTCACGAACGCCAAAATGACATCTTCTTCATCTGCAAGCCTCTTGCGCTGGGGCAGGTGGCCCTCTCCCAGCCGGCAGGCTCTGTATCAAGGTCCAGCCAATGCACTAATATCCCTTCATGCGCCTCTTGCTCGTGGAAGACGAAATCGACATTCAGACATTCCTGCAGCGTTCGCTTGAAGAAGCAGGATACTCAGTGGAAGTTGCAGCCGACGCAAAGGCGGCGCAGCAGCTGGCCGTCGAAGGCGCATTCGACATTCTGATCGTCGATCTCGGACTGCCCGATATGGACGGCATTGATTTGATTCTCCGTCTGCGCCAGATGGGCGTCAGGGCGCCGGTACTGATTCTGTCAGCGCGCCGCTCGGTGGACGACCGCGTGCGCGGCCTGGAGCAGGGCGGAGACGACTACCTGACCAAGCCATTTGCGCTGGCCGAGCTGCTGGCCCGGCTGCGCAACCTGCTGCGCCGCAACAGCCCGGCGCCCGCAGAGGCCACGCGGCTGCGCGTGCAGGATCTGGAACTGGATTTGCTGCGCCGCGAAGCCGCGCGCGCCGGCCAGCCCTTGCAGTTGACGCAGCAGGAGTTTGTTCTTCTTGAATACCTGTGCCGGAACGCGGGGCGCGTGGTCACGCGTTCCATGATTCTCGATCAGGTGTGGGGCATGCGCATCCAGCCGGATACGAATGTAGTCGATGTACACATCTACCGGTTGCGCGGCAAGGTGGACGGCGCCGGCCAGCCGCCGCTGATTCGCACCATGCGCGGAGTGGGCTATGTCCTCAGAGACCGCTAAACCGCGCATCCACAGCGCCGCATGGCGCATCTCCGGCTGGGCCACCCTGGCCTTTGCCTGCGGCACCCTTGCGGTCTTCGTCTTCCTGCACAAGTTCGTGGCCAGCGACATTCAGCGCCGCAGCGATGCCTGGCTCTCGGGCGAGGTCGAGGTACTGGGCGATGTGGCTGAGCGTACGCCCAAGGATACGCTCTATGACCGCGTCGTGAGCGAGGTAGCGGAGCTGGCCTCGCGCGAGGTGCCCAACCGGCAGGTCTCGGAGACGGCGCCCAGCGACACCGTGTTTTTTCTGCAGACCGGCGTGAACGGCGAACTGCAATTGTGGGTTGGCGCCGGCGACCATAGGCCGTATCTGCAGGCGATTCGCGCGACCAGGATTCTTCCCGACCAACCGACCGACCTGCATGTCGCCGGCGCCCCGGTTCCGTATCGCGTCGCGCTGGACACCATCGAAGATGGCAGCCGCATTTACCTGGGCCTTTCGGAACGCGATGAGCTGCGCGTGCTCAACAACCTGCGCCTGCGCTTCTTCCTGCTCTGGCTGCTGCTGGTGCTGCTGGGCTTCGGTATTGTGTTCTACACCACGCGGCGCATGTTGGGACACGTGCGCGGAATCACCGAGGCGGCCTCGCGCATCGTCCACTCTGACCTGGACGCGCGCGTGCCCACCACGCGGCGCAACGATGAGGTGAGCCAACTCGCGCACACCCTGAACGGCATGCTCGACCGCATTGAAAATTCAATGCACCAGTTGCACACCATCACCGATTCACTGGCGCACGATTTGCGCAGCCCGCTGACGGCCATTCGCGGCAAGCTGGAGATGTCTTTGCCCTCCGTTGCCGACGAGGAACACGCCGAGCCCATCGTGGCAGCCATTGAAGAGCTCGACCGGCTGACCGACTTCCTGAATAAATCCCTCGATGTGGCCGAGGCGCGCGCCGATGCGCTGCGGCTTACGAAGAGCGAGATCGACCTCGGGGAACTGCTCGGGACGATGGTTGATTTGTATGAGCCGTCGATGTCGGAGAAGGGACTGGCCGTGAGCCTCAACTGCCGCGGCCGCGTGCAGGTGCTGGCCGATGCGGCGCTCGTGCATCGCATGATCGCCAACCTTCTTGACAACGAGCTGAAGCACCTGCCGCGCGGATGCGGCGTCACCATCGAGGTGCGGGCAGAAGGAGACTGCGCCTGGCTGATCCTGGAAGATAACGGGCCCGGTTTCGATGCCGCGGTGCTTCAGCATGTTTTTGAGCGCAGAGTCAAAGGCCGCGATTCCCATGGCCACGGCCTTGGACTGGCCTTTGTGGATGCGGTGGCGCGCGCCCATGGCGGAAACGCAACTGCAACAAACCGCCAGGAGCGTGGAGCTCGCATCGTTGTGACCTTCCCGATCGCCGCCGCGCCCCCTGCTTGATATGCCGGAATGTGCGCGCGTCGTGGCGGCAGGGAGGCTTACGGTGAGTTCACCGGTTCGTCTGAGGGCGAGCCGATTTCCGCAACCGTCCTACAAAGGGCTGCCCGAAGGGCAGCCCTTTGTATGGTCTAATAGAGATGTTGGCGGGTTGGCGGAACTGGCAGACGCAGGGGTCTCAAAAACCCCCGAGAGCAATCTCATATCGGTTCGATTCCGATACCCGCTACCATCTGGCATCTTCCCTAAAAAATCAACGTCATAGATTCCCGAGTGTGGTCCGTCGGGGCCGAGGCCGATGCCTGTAAGAAATCCGGAATCTCTGAAGTCGTCCATGGCGCATGTAAAATAAAGAGCACCGAATGACCACCCCCCCTAGAGCGGCGGCCCACGAGGCAT
>JAJXXG010000738.1 GCA_021781255.1 Acidobacteriota bacterium | reverse complement strand
CCGAATAGATTTTGTGGGGATCGACGAAGTTGCCGTGCTCGTCAGTTGCGCCGATGCGGTCGGCATCACCGTCTGTGCAGAGTCCGGCATGGCAGTGGTTGGCAACGACGGCCTCGCCGAGCGCGCGGATATGCGGCTCAATGGGCTCAGGGTTAATGCCGGGGAAGAGCGGATCGATGTTGCCGCGGATTTGAACGTGGTCGACGCCGATGCGCTTGAAGATGTCGGAGAGGATGGTGCGGCCTGCGCCGTACATGGAGTCGATGGCGAACTTCATGCCGGAGCGGGCGATGAGCTTGAGGTCGGCGAAGCTTTCGATGGCGGCGAGATAGTCGGGGAGGAAATCGACGCGGACGATTGGCGCATATTTGGATGCGCGGGGGACGGGTTGGCCGAGGAAGGATTCAATTTCCGCCATGATGGAGGGCTTGCCGGAGCCGCCGTACCAGGCCTTGAATTTGACGCCGTTCCACTGAGCAGGATTGTGCGAGGAGGTAATCATGATGCCGCCTGCGGCACGGCGCTGGCGGACGCCGAAGCTGAGCGCGGGCGTGGGCGTGATGTTGTTGGCGAGGAAGACGGGGATGCCGGTGGCGGCAGCGGCGTCGGCGCAGGCCTGGGCGAAGGCGCGCGAGCCGAAGCGCGAGTCATAACCGACGCAGAGGCCGTGCGAGGGGTCGTGGTGTGCGTGGATGTAGGCGGCGATGGCCTGGGCAGCGACGCGGACGTTGGCGAAGGTGAAGTCGTCAGCGATGACGCCGCGCCAGCCGTCAGTGCCGAACTTGATTTGAGGATGGGACATTGGAAACCTTTTCCTTATGAAATGACAGGATAACGTAACAGATGGCCCGGAGGCCGGTAGGGTCAGAAGACCATGCTGAAGAAGGCAGCGGCCCAGAGCACCAGAGCAGTGCCGAAGGCGACCACGGCCTGGACGGTTGAAGCCTTCATGCTTCTGCGGGGCGCAGCAAGCAATGCGCCCCATGCGGCCACGAGGCAAATTCCTACCGCAACAAGCACAAAACGGATGAGGCCGGTGGCCTGCCATAGCCCGAGGAAGTGCAATCCCACGAGGAAGGAAATGGCAGGCATGAGCAGATGGGGCCGGTTCAGGCGCTTAAGCAGAGGAATTGCGACTGCGATGCCCATGCCCTCCGCAGTGACTGCGATCCCGTATATGCCGCCATGGAACACACCAACGGCCGCGCGGGGCGCGTGATGAAGCAGGCCCATTACGATCCCGGCGGAGACAGCGCACGATAAGAGCGCGGCGAACGCCCGGGAACGACCGGAGAGCGCTACCGCGCCAGCGATTCCCCAGAGACCGGCGATGCAGGCGCCAACGATTGCACCAATCGTGGAGCCGGAGATCATGCGAATGCCCTCTCAGAGCAGATCATTGCGGCCGGAAAGGCCGAGCTCCTTGACGATTTTGCCGACGTCCTGGGAGCTGTCGCGGCTGGCGATGAGGAGGGCGTCCTCGGTGTCGACGACGACGAGGTTTTCAACGCCGACGAGGGCAACGAATTTGCGGGGGCTGTAGACGTAATTGTTGCCGGCTTCGAGGGCGAGGTGGCCGTCGGTTTCTGAGACGTTGCCGTCACCGTCACCGCGCAGGCGGCTCTCAAGCTGGTACTCGTAGAGCGAGGCCCATGAGCCGAGGTCGTTCCAACTGAACTCGGCGGGCAGGCAGAAAAGGCGCGAGAGATGCTCGCCCTTGGCGGAGCGTGGCTCGAGGACGGCGTAGTCGACGGAGATGTTTTCGCACTTCGGGTAAAGCTCGCTGAATACCTTGTTGAAGGACGGCGTTCCGTAGGCTGCGGCGATGCTTTCAAGCAAGGGCGCGGTTTCCGGCAGGTGCTCGCGGACGGCGTTGGCGAGGGTGCGCGCGGACCAGAGGAACATGCCTGAGTTCCAGTAGTAGTTGCCTGAGGCGACGAACTCCTCGGCGCGGTTGAGGTTTGGCTTCTCAGTAAACCGGCGGACGTGGTAGGCGGAATCGTCGGCGGTGAGGTCGCCGACCTCGATGTAGCCGTAGCCGGTTTCAGGGCGCGTGGGCTCAATGCCGAGGACAACCATGGTTTCGCCGGAAGCTGCGAGAGCGATGCCTTTGTCGAGTGCCTTGAGGAAGCGGGGCTCATCGGCGATGACGTGGTCAGAGGGGAAGACGCCGAGGATGGCGTTGGGATTCTGACGCTCGATGAGAAAAGCGGCGAGACCGCAGGCGGGCGCGGTGTTGCGGGCGACGGGCTCGCTGATGATTTGGGCGCGGGGGACGTCAGAAAGCTGGTCAGCGATTTCCGAGGCGAGATAGTCGTTGGTGATGACCCAGGTCTTCTCCGGCGTGCCGAGGGGCTTGAGGCGCTCGACGGTCTGCTGGATCATGGAGCGCTCGCCGTCGAGGGCAAGGACCTGCTTGGCGTGGGCGCGGCGGGAGCGTGGCCAGAAGCGGGTTCCGCTTCCTCCGGCGAGAATTACTGGGCGAAAATCGATCGGGGTCGGCATGGAAAGGCAATCGTAACTGACCGGCAACACGTTTGCACAGGGATAGCAAAGACTTTTTATGAGTTAGCTTCTCAGGATGCGGAATGGGGTGGAAACCGCAATTGAGGCGCGCAGGAGTGGCTTTGAGAAGGCCCGGGCGGGGCGGATTCAAGTTTGCGCCGGGGGTAAATGGGATAAGCTACCGGCTATGCCCAGAATGAAGAACGGCTCGATGCACCTGGCGCGGGTGGCGGGGATTGACCTCTACCTGCACTGGTCGTGGTTTGTGGTGGCGATTATTGAAGTGCAGATGCGGCGGGGGAACTATCACTCAGCCGTGTGGAACGTGCTGGAGTACCTGGCGCTGTTCGGGATCGTACTGGTGCATGAGTTTGGGCATGCGCTGTCCTGCCGGCAGGTGGGCGGCACGGCGGACACGATTATGCTGTGGCCGCTGGGCGGGGTGGCCTATGTGGATCCGCCGCAGAGGCCGGGGCCGGTGCTGTGGAGCATTGCGGCCGGGCCACTGGTGAATGTGGCGCTGGCGCCGGTGCTGGGCGGAGCGTGGATGGCGGCTGGAGCAATGGGATGGGCGCAAACGCTGCCGGACGTGTATCACTTCACGGCGAACGTCTTCTGGATTGACGTGATTCTGCTGGTGTTCAACATTCTGCCGGTGTATCCGCTGGATGGCGGCAAGATTCTGTGGGCGCTGCTGTGGTTCTTCATGGGCAAGGCGAAGAGCCTGCTAGTGTCAGCCTGGGTGGGCGTGGTTGGCGTGCTGGGCCTGCTGCTGCTGGGACTTGTGGACCAGTCGCTGTGGACGATTCTGATTGGGGCTTATCTGATGCTGAGCTGCTGGCAGAGCATCAAAGTGGCGCGGCACATGATGAGTCTTGAGAAGCTGCCGCGGCATGCGGCCTACAAATGCCCAAGCTGCGGAGCGTCGCCGCCGATTGGGGAGTTCTGGCGGTGCGACCTGTGCGGCACGCCTTTTGACACGTTTGCGAGCGG
>JAJXXG010001125.1 GCA_021781255.1 Acidobacteriota bacterium | reverse complement strand
GAGACGGTCAAGCAACTGCGCGCGGATGCGCAGGCGCTGGCCGAGGCGGGCGCGGGCGCGCTGGTGCTGGAAGGCGTGCCGCGCGAAGTGGCGGCGGCGATTACGGCGGAGCTGGCGATTCCCACGATCGGCATTGGCGCGGGGCCGGATTGCGATGGGCAGATCCTGGTCTTCCACGACATGGTGAACCTGACGTTTGCGCCGCCGGCGAAGTTTGTGCGGCGGTATGCGGATGCTGCGGCTCTGCTGCGCGAGGCGGTGGAGCACTACCGTGAAGACGTGGAGCGGAGAGCGTTTCCGTCGGATGAGGAGAGCTATCACCTGCCGAAGCCCGCGCAGGGCGCACTGCGGCCAAAGCACGAGGGGGCGCAGAAGGTGCACGCGCTGAGGAAGATTTGATGGAGATTCTCCGCACGGTGGATGCGCTGCGCGGATGGTCGCGGGCGATCCGGATGCAGGATGAGACGGTGGGCCTGGTGCCGACAATGGGCGCGCTGCACGCGGGTCACGCGTCGCTGATTCGCGCGGCGGCGGAGCAGTGCGGCCATGCTGCGGTGACGATCTTCGTGAATCCAACGCAGTTTGGGCCGCACGAGGATTTCGACCGCTATCCACGCACGTTTGAGGCGGATTGCATGCTGGCGGAGCGCGAGGGCGCGCGGGTGGTCTTTGCGCCGCCGGTGGAGGAGATGTATCCGGCGGGTGCGGCGACTTTTGTCGACGTGGAAGGCATCGGGGATCGCCTGGATGGCAGGTCCCGGCCGGGACACTTTCGCGGCGTGGCGACGGTGGTGACGAAGCTGCTGATTGCGGCCGAGGCGGACCGCGCGTACTTTGGCCAGAAAGATGCGGCGCAGGTGGCGGTATTGCGGCGGATGGTGCGCGACCTGCGAATCGGGACGGAGCTGGTGGTGTGCCCGATTGTGCGCGAGGCGGATGGGCTGGCGTTAAGCTCGCGGAATGTTTACTTGAGTCCAGAAGAACGGCGGCAGGCGCTGGCGCTCAGTCGGGCGGTGCGGCGCGTGGAGGCGATGGTGGCGAGCGGCGAGCGGCGGGCGGCGATGCTGCTGGATGCGGCGCGGGCCACGCTGGCGAGCGAGCCGGCGGTGCGCGTGGATTATGCCGAACTGGTGGACTGGGCGACGCTGGAGCCGGTGGAGATGGCGACGGCAGGCACGCTGTTTGCAGTGGCGGCGTGGTTGGGCGCGACGCGGCTGATTGATAATGCGGTGATTGGGTGAGGGAAGGGCGACCGCTGGCCTATGACGGGACCGGATTGCCGGTGGTGGCTGGCGGAGGGTGTGAGGCATTCAGTCCTTCGCACCTTAGCTGCTGCGCAAAGAGCGCACAGCGCCGCGAGGTGGGGCACCGGGCCTACTTATAAGGAACATCAGAGAACCTAACCCAGCCCCCACTTATCACAGATGAGATTAGGGACCATGATTCGACACCAGGATCAATTTGGAAAATACAATTTACAAAATAGACCTCTTCAAGAATCAATGGTCCGCCATGATAGATAAGAAACATATCTTGGAACAAGACATGCTTAAGGTAAAAACCATCAAGGGTTGCCGTCAGACCTTTGACCACCAGATATGCCGGTCCGTACTCGGTCGGAGGAAGAACCTCACCCACGTGTCGCATCTCGGCGACATCGGGAGAAGTTGCAACCCCAATGGTTCCGTAATTATCAGGACCTGTGTTCGTAGCAATAGCCCGAAATGTCCACATTGAGCCTGCAGCTTTTGGAAGCGAAGTGAATGCCTTACCCTGCATTTCCTTTGGTGGCTGAATATTCAAGGTTGATGCTGACGCAACCGCAGCTCCAATCTTTCTAGCATTTGGTGAGAGCGCCGGGTTCAAGTAGCTTGTCTTTTTCAATGCGCCGACGACGGCCTTGAGTCTGGTGGGTTGAAGCTTCAATTTGTACCGAGCGGCCTCGTCAATCGCGGTAGAAACTTCGTCCATGGATCTCTGGTCAAGAGGCACAAACTCGGTAAATCTCCGAAGTTTTCGATCGACTATTGCCGCGCCCACTTCAGGAGCTTCCGTAATTGTTGCGGTTACGACCACGGCGACCGATACCGCGATCATTGCTGCTCTGCGGCTGACCGGACGGTAGAGAACTCCAACGTCTTTCTTCACGCGAAGTCGCTTAGTATTAGACAGTCGATTGAATGACGAACAGTAATAGACGGTCGAAAGAGCGACGCATGCAACGAGAACCGCTAATCCTCCGAGCGCAGCGGTCTCAGTTTTCGAGCCGGAAGCGAGCATGATTGCGGAAAATGTTAGGGACAAGCCAAGGCTTAGCCGATCATCCCGGCGGCGACGACCGTCCTCCTCGAATACATACCTGTGGAGGTTATCAGCGAACATCTGCCTTCGCCTCCATAGTCAAAGCAAAAGATTGTCTTACGACCCGTATCAGAAAAAGGGCGAACACCAAGATAGCCGCACAATCGTCGAGTTTCTCAAGCCAATCGACGAGCCAGCCATCGAGGTCAAGAAATCGCAACCCCTTAAACACGCCAAAGGCGATCACAACCGAGGCAATCTGTAATAAAAATTCAAGTTGCTCCGAGAGCCAGCTTTGCAGGCGCGAGCGATTCCGAGCGAAAATGGTAGACCAAAAGGACAATTCTGTCTCCTGAGATTTTCCACTGCTCTCCGACTGTTCTTACAGGGTTCCTGCCGTTATTAGTCGCGGGTAGGTTCAATATACATGGAAATCAAGCAGCTAGCCGTGTGGCGGACACCCTGCCCACCGAACCGGCGGGGTTGTTGCTTCGCATGTCTCAAAGGCGAGACATGAGGCACCTGGGCCTTCCCATCTTAGTCGCTGCGCAAAGAACGCGCATCGCCTAAGGTTGGGCACCCGGCGAGTGGAATTAAGGTTGCGCGGAGGGGCGCGCTACGGCACTCTGGGAGCCATGCCGGAACTGCCTGATATTTCCGCGTACATTGCGGCGCTGGAGGCGCGCGTGCTGGGGCAGAGGCTCGCGCATGTGCGGCTGGGGAGCGTGTTTCTTTTGCGGACGGTGGAGCCTCCGTTGAGCGCAGCCGAGGGCAGGACGGTGGGGTCGCTGCGGCGGGTGGGCAAGCGGATTGCGATTGGGGTCGAAGACAAGATCTGGCTGGTGCTGCACCTGATGATTGCGGGGCGGCTGCACTGGAAGGATGCGGGTGCGAAGCCGCCGGGGCGGAGCGCGCTGGTGACGTTTGAATTCACGAGCGGCACGCTGACGCTGACGGAGGCGGGATCGAAGCATCGGGCGAGCCTGCATGTGGTGCGCGGCGAAAATGGGCTGGCGGCGATGGGTCCCGGCGGGATTGAAGTTTTCGAGACGGATCTGGAGGGGTTTCGGCGGGCGCTGAGCGCGGAGAATCACACGCTGAAGCGGGCGCTGACGGACCCGCGCACGGTGAGCGGCGTGGGGAATGCGTACTCGGATGAGATTCTGCACGCGGCGCGGCTCTCTCCGCTGGCGCAGACGCAG
>JAJXXG010000707.1 GCA_021781255.1 Acidobacteriota bacterium | reverse complement strand
GTATGAATTCCGTTGCGCTCTTCAATGTCGCTCAGCATTTCGATGTACTTATATCCCTTGGCCCACGAACCATGCCCCAGGATTGGGCTCTCCAGAACAGCCCGCGAAGAGACCAGGATCTCCGGCCTCCCGCTCAGGAGTGGCCCCAAACTGGAGTGAAGCTCAGTCCGATTCTTGGCCTCCTGTCCCGCGCTGATCAGTCCATGCGAGGTTGCGAAGTGAACCAGCCCAATGGCGGCTCCCCCTGCTGCCATCGCAAAGGCCGCGAGCACGTATACGCGCGCGGAGTTTCCGGCACGCGGCAAGATCTTCAGTCGTCCGATCTGATCCGGCACGATGGGCATCACCAATGCGGCCATAACCAGGAGAATTAGGACCATGGAGCGATAATTCTCGACCAGGTGCACGCCGATGATACCCGCCACAAAGATCCATGCCGTCACAAACTGGCGACGATGAAAGAAGTAGCAGCTGACAAGGACTGTCAGGATGGTCGCCCCCCAGCCATAGCCAAATTTCCAGGGATCATCCCACGACTGATCCGATGGCTGGATCTTTGTCTGCAGAAGCATGCTCAGGGCAAAGGCGGCAATAAAGATCGCCTTGCGCCGCTCATTCTTTTGCAAAAGCAGCATGAGTGAAACCAGATTCACTCCGAAAAAGACAATGCCGGCATCTCCACGCACCCAGTCTACAAATGCCGTTCCGCGATACATGTCCGTCAAAATCTGGTTTGCCAGCCACAACAGCATCAGGAGGATGACCCGCGCCTGAATCGGATTGAGGCGCTCGCGCGTATGCACGGCAAACAGCAGAAGCAACGTAGGCGGTAGCAGCATCTCAATCACCTGAACGCTTCCGATGATGTGCATGTTGAACGAGGCACTTAATCCGAGAACAAACGCCAGAATATCTCCGGCCGGAAAAATACGCTGGCCCCAGTTCGCTCCATACGTGCGCACACTGGGCCTTCGCGTAGTCCGTGCCATGGTTCTTCTTGTGATCGGACGTTCCATCTGCATTTCGCTGCTTACCGCATTTACTCAGGATTGGATTGTTTTGCTCGTCAACGAAGCGAATCGCCAGCTGCGTCTCCGCCGTTCCATCTACTCCGGGTTACGCTCACCGTAGTACTCGTTGTACTTCCTTCCGTAGTACTCGGAATATTCCGGCGCCTTGAAGTCAACAGCATTCACGGCAACACCCAGAATCAGCGCGCCCGAGCGATCCAGCACATCAACGCACCGTTGCGCCACATGCCGCTGCGCAGAGCCGTAACGAAGAATCAGAATGGTGGCATCCGTCAGCCTGCCAAGCACTGAGGCATCTGTAACCGCAAGCACAGGGGGCGTATCAATAATGATGAAGTCGTATTGATCGCGCAGCCCTGCCAGCGCCTCTTCCATCTGCTTTGAGCCCAGCAACTCCGACGGCAGAGGAGGAATCGGTCCTGAAGGCAGCACATGCAGATTGGGCAGGTCCTTCCAGGCGACAATCGCTTCCGGCATGGAGGACTCGCCGGAAAGCACGGAAGAGAGCCCCTGACCTTTACCGATGCGGAATCGCAGATGCACCGACGGGCGCCGCAGGTCCGCATCAATCAGCAGCACGCGCGATCCGTTCAGCGCAAACGTGATCGCGGTCAAGGTGGCCACCGAACTCTTTCCCTCCGCAGGCCGGGTGCTGGTCACCATAATCACCTTGGGAGGCGCCCCCGGACTCGACAGCAGAATCGACGTCCTCATGCCGCGCAGTGCCTCGGCAATTCTTGACCACGCAGCGGCCCCTTTCGTGATGGCTACCTCGCGGAATTTCGCAGGCAATAGCTCGTCCGTCTGCACAGATGGAATCGCGGCCAGCAGCGGCAGTTGCAGCGCCTGCTCAATCTCGGTCATGGTCTTCAGATTGGTATCCAGCGCCTCCAGCAGCAGCGCCAATCCAAGTCCGAGCATCAGGCCCACGCCTGTGCCAATGGCAAGATTCGTATGCTTCCGCGGACTGCTCGGGTAGGGCGGAATGTCTGCATTATCCACGATATGAATCGCGGTTGAGTGCAGGCCCGCAAGAATCCCCGCCTCCTGCAGACGTTCCTGCAGGCCGTCATACAGGATGCGATTTGCCTCGTAGTCTCGCCGCGCAAATTCGAACTGAGCCCCCTTCTCATCCTTGCCGAATGCCTTCTGCTGCGCCGCGTCCAGCGAACTGCGCAGCATCGACTCAGTATTCCTGGCTGCATCCAGCTCTGCCTTGGCGCGCACAATCTGGGCCTGCTCGTCTTGCTTGATGTTCTTCTGCACCTGATCCATCTGCGCCTTCAGCGACTGAAGCCGCGGATACGCAGGACCATACGTCTGGCTCAAAGAAGCATACTCGGCTTGCAGTTGCGCCATGGACTGCCTGGAAGCCTGCAGCGCCACACTCTCCGGAGAATTGGAATCCACCACCGCCTGCGAATTCTGAAGAGCCTGCAACCGGGCTTCCTTCACCAGGCGATTCACTTCCGCATCCGCAACCTGCTTGTTCAGCTCTTCAAGGTTGGTAGCGTCCACGCTGTCCTTGGGGTCAAGACCGATATACCCAAGATCCTGCTGCAGCTTGGCAATCTGTCCCTGGCTCTTTTCAAGATTGCCGCGCAGCCCATCCAGTTGGCCGCTCAACCAGCCCGATATCTTTGCGGTCGATGCATAGCTGTCGCGAAACGAATGCTGGATATAGTTATCGATCAGCGTATTGGCAATCAGGGTCGCCAACGCCGGCTTACTGGACGTTACAAAGATCTGAATAATGCTGGTGTGGCCAAGCCGCTCGATGCGCATGCTGCCCAGGAAAGCGTCGGCCAGTTCTTCCCGCACCGCGGGCACTGACATATCCCATGGCCGCCCATTCGGCAGGGGAAGAAAATCAGGATTGCTGTCCAGATGCAGCGAGCGAACCGTCTCCAGCGCCAGACTGCGACTCTCCAGAATGCTGATCTCCGTGTCGATCTTTTGCGCCTCGTCTCCACCCGCCAGGTCCTGTACCTGCTCCAGACGAAACTGCGACGACTGATCCGGAAGCACCTCGATCTGGGCAAGAGCGGTGTACTGCCTCTGCATCACCGTGTTTGCGATTACCCCGGCGGCAACGCCCAGGATAAGGGCGATCGCAATGATCCATCCGCGCTTCTTCAAGAACTGAACGAGTCTTGTAAAGGACTCGCCATCCGCAGATACGCCTACAATAACGCCCTGCTGGCGGGTGGAGTTCGCGTTGGTTGTCGTGGATTCAGAGCTTGGATAGTATGGCTGTTTCACTGGCTCAATATCCTTGAAAGTCTTGGTTAAGATGCGTGGTACTGTATTTCCCGCAATCGGCGCTCATGCACGGCCGGCTCGAAAACCTTGCCCTGCCTGAAGCGCGCCGCATTCCACTTAAATCTGCCTAGCCCGCCGACCCACTGCCTACGGGTTGTAGACATACAGCAGCGGCGCGACAATCGACATCGCAAATCCCATTGCGCGGCTGGCTGCATCTTTCATCGGGCTCGGCGTCACATAGATGATGTCGTCTTCCCGCACAGCCACGTCCGCCATCTTTCCGGCGAGCACCTTGTTCAGATCGATCCGCTGAACAACCTTGGTCCCATCCGGCTGCGGGCGAATCAGAACCGTGTTGCGCGTCGCGGTAAACGGCATCACGCCGCCGGCCATTGATACCACCTCAGACAGCGTCATCTTGTCCGATCCGCAAAGCGAATAGGCTCCCGGCTTGGCCACATGCCCGCCAATGTACGCAAAGCCGCAGGACCTCACAATCACACGGTCTCCGGGATGGATGGCGATATCGTAGCTGCTGGTGTTATGCATCGTGGGATCCCAGGGGACGTAGGTCTTCTTCTCCGGCGTGCGGTTGCTCGATATCTCGATCACGCGCCCGGTATTAACCGTAAGTCCGCCGGCCGCGGCCAGGGCATCGGAGAGCATCCGCTTGCCCGGCGGCGGATAAATTCCCGGCGACCGCACCTCTCCCAGAACCGTAATGCCCGTCGTGGTTGAGTCCACCGTAACAATCACGTCCGGCTTGAGCATCAGGTTGCGCTTCTTCAGCTCGGTCGCAATCAGGTCCGCAGCCTTGGCGCTGTTCAGCCCGGCAAAATGCAGAATCCCCAGCATCGGATACGCGATATCCCCATCCTCTGAAACGCGCGTAATCACAGAGAAGTCGGGCGCATTAAAAACCAGAATATGCACCGTCTCGCCCGCCTGAATCGGGTCATCCGTCAGTCCGCCGATGCTGCCTGAATTCTGAGGGACGTTCATTGCCCCGCCCGCTCCCTGCTGATTACTCAGCACCACCGCTTCGCGGGCGCTTTGCCCCGCGCCGGGCAACGGCATCGCGGCAATCGCGACGGCGCATGCCATCATCACGATCCTCCGGCCAACGGCGCGGTCGTATCTAGCTAGGGCAGCACGAAATGGATGCAAAATGCGCATGATGGAAGGTTCCCCCGACAAGCCTGCGATGGATTCGCAGGCCCGTTTATGCAATCTGAGTCACGCTCATTCCGTTCTCGAATGTGCCTGACATAATGCTACTTTGCGCCTCGTCGAAATGCCTTGCGCTGCGTGGAAGGCGCACCAGCCGCAGCACTCAGTTCAATTGGGCTGAAGGAGAGTCCCCCAATTCGAACCCTTCACCTCAACGCCGGAATATCGCTTGCGCCTAATCCCCAGACGAGCGCCCAGCCCTTTCCAATTCCTTCCGGGCAGACTCGTAGGTGAGTCGAATCCCATCCTCAAGAGACGTCTTCGGCGCCCAGCCCAGGCTCTTGATACGGCTCACATCCAGCAGCTTGCGCGGCGTCCCATCCGGTCGCGATGCATCGAACGTCAGCTTGCAATCGTGTTCCAGCACGCGCGCCACCAGTTCGGCTAGCTCGCGAATGGTTAAGTCCTCACCCGTTCCGATATTGATCAGCGGCGCCTGGTCCTGCTGAATCAATCCGTCATACACATCGTCCGGCAGGCTCAGCAAGTGAATGCAAGCCTCAGCCAGATCGTCGCTGTACAGAAACTCGCGCCGCGGCGTTCCCGTTCCCCACACCACAATCTCTCGTGCGCCGGCCTGCTTCGCCTCTGCCACCTTCCGAATCAGCGCCGGCAGCACATGAGACTTTTGCAAATCAAAGTTGTCGCCCGGGCCATACATATTCGTGGGCATCGCCGCCAGATAGCGCGTTCCATGTTGCCGGTTGTACGACCAGCACATCTCAATGCCCGCAATCTTGGCCAGCGCATACGCCTGATTGGTCGGCTCCAGCGGACCGGTCAGCAAATACTCTTCCTTGATCGGCTGCGGAGCCAACTTGGGGTAGATGCAACTTGAACCTAGGAACAGCAGCCGCTTCACTCCGCTGCGATAGCAGGCATCGATGACATTCGTCTGAATCTCCAGATTCTCGCGAATGAAATCCGCGGGATAGGCGTTGTTCGCCAGAATCCCACCCACCTTGGCAGCCGCCAGAAAAACATATTCCGGCTTCTCGCTGCTGAAGAATGCGCGCACCGCCGCTCGATCCGTCAGATCCAGCTCCGCATGCGTGCGCAGCAAAAGGTCACGGAACCCTCTCTGCTCCAGCCCTCGAAGAATTGCTGACCCAACCAGTCCTCGATGTCCGGCTACATAGATTCGACTATCGTGTTGCATCGCCACTCACCGCAGGTCCAGTTAGTTCTCGTGATAGTTGAAGATGGTATAGCCATGCCGGCTGATCAGCGCATCCCGCTCCGCCGCCTTCAGGTCCTCGTCCACCATCTCTTGCACAAGTTCCTCAAACGTCGTACGGGGCTTCCATCCCAGTTCGCGGCTCGCTTTGCTCGCATCGCCCAGCAGCGTTTCCACCTCGGTGGGGCGATAATAGCGAGGGTCTACGGCAACAATCACATTCCCATGCGGATCGATCCCCTGCTCCTCTGCCCCCTCGCCTTCCCAGCGAATTTGCATCCCAAGATACTTCGCCGCCAGGTCCACAAACTCGCGAACGCTGCGTTGCTGGCCGGTGGCAATCACATAGTCCTGCGGCGCATCCTGCTGCAGCATCAGCCACTGCATCTCCACATAGTCGCGCGCATGGCCCCAGTCGCGCTTCGCGCTCAGATTGCCAAGAAACAGGCGGTCCTGCAAGCCAACCTTGATGCGCGACAGCGCCCGCGTAATCTTGCGCGTCACAAAGGTTTCGCCCCGCTGCGGAGACTCGTGGTTGAAGAGGATTCCATTGCACGCATAGATGCCGTAGGCCTCGCGATAATTCACCGTGATCCAGTAGGCATAGAGCTTCGCCACCGCGTACGGCGAGCGCGGATAGAACGGGGTTGTCTCCGTCTGCGGAATCTCCCGCACCATTCCATATAGTTCCGAGGTGGAAGCCTGATAAAAGCGCGTTGTTTTTTCCAGTCCCACAATCCGGATTGCTTCCAGCAACCGCAGCGCGCCGAGTGCATCCGCATTCGCCGTGTACTCGGGCTCTTCAAATGAGACCTTCACATGGCTCTGCGCAGCCAGATTGTAGATCTCATCCGGCTTTACCTTCTGCACAATCTGTATCAGGCTGCTGGAATCCGTCATGTCCCCGTAGTGCAGTACAAAGTGCCTTCCGGGCTTATGCGGATCCTCGTAAAGATGATCAATTCTGTCTGTATTAATAAGGGAGGTGCGCCGTTTAATCCCATGCACTTCGTATCCCTTGGCCAGCAGAAACTCGGCAAGATATGCACCGTCCTGCCCCGTAACGCCCGTAATGAGCGCTCGCTTCATGCGTGTTGCTCCTCCCGTTTGCGTGTCAGACTGTTGCTGCAATGCTTGCCTTGAAGTAATCCAGGCTCAGCCTCAGGCCCGTCTCCAGATCAATCTTCGGCCCCCAGCCAAACAGCCGCTTTGCCTTGCTGATATCCGGCATTCGCTGAATGGGGTCATCCTGCGGCAGCGGTCGAAACACGATCCTGCTGGACGTGCCCGTAACCCGCTTTACCACGTCGGCGCATTCCAGAATGGTGAACTCACTCGTGTTCCCCACATTCACCGGAAGATGCTCGTCCGTACGCGAGAGACCCAGCAGTCCCGCAATCGTATCGGAGACATAGCAGAAGCTTCGCGTCTGGCTGCCGTCTCCATAGATCGTCAGGTCTTCCCCTTTCAGGGCCTGCGTCATCAGGTTTGAAATCACGCGGCCGTCGTCCTTATGCAGCCGGGGTCCATAGCTGTTAAAGATGCGCGCCAGCCGCGTATCCACGCCATAGTACCGGTGATACGCCATCGTCAGCGCCTCCGAGAAGCGCTTCGATTCGTCGTACACAGACCGCGGACCGATGGGATTTACATGCCCCCAGTACTCCTCCACCTGCGGATGCTCGACCGGATCGCCGTAGCACTCCGATGTGGAGGCCTGCAGAAACTTTGCCTTGTATTTGCGCGCGATCTCAAGAGAGTTTCGCGTGCCTACCGATCCCACCATCAGTGTCTCAATGCCAAGTCGCATGTAGCCCACCGGACTGGCCGGAGACGCAAGGTTAAAGACGTAATCCACGGGCCCTGGATCCATGGCCTCGCAGATGTCATGCTGCACAAACTCAAAATGCGATTCCTGCCCCAGGTGCTGCAGGTTCTGCATCGACCCCGTACTCAGATTGTCGACGCCAACAACGCTGTGCCCCTCCGCCAGTAGCGCATCTACCAGGTGTGATCCCAGAAAGCCGGCCGCTCCAGTGACAAGTACGCGCATCGTTCTTTCATCCTTCCTCAAAATGTCTATCAAAATTCCGGGGAGCTAACTGTATCAATCTACGCGTCATCTTGCCGTCAGGTACTGCCGGCCTAAACTTTCAGTCCTGCAGGTCAGGTCCATCCAACTCCGTGTTCGTGTTCGCGCCATCTGCATTAGAGCGTAAAACGCGAGGATATCGCGGGGTCCAGTGCGTGCATGGGTCCGGGGCGGCCCACGCTCAGGTAGGTGAATCCCATCTGCGCCATTCTGCCCGGATCATACAGGTTCCGTCCGTCAATCAGAATGGGATATCTCAGCGTGTAGTGCAGCCGTTCCAGATCAAGCTCTAAGAACTCCTGCCAGTCATTCAGGATCAGCAACGCATCCGCGTCCTGCGCGGCATCATACGGGTCCGAAACATATCGCATCTGCGGGCCAGGTGGAATCAGCTCCTTGCTGCGTTCTTCCGCCGCCGGATCATATGCGGTCACAATGCAGCCCTCTTTCAAAAGCTGCTGCACAATGTCCAGCGCCGGTGACTCCCGCACATCGTCCGTGCCCCCTTTGAACGCCAGTCCCAGCACGCCAATCTTCTTGCCGCGAAACGTCCACAGGGCAGAGCGCACTTTGCGGAAGAAGCGCTGCTTCTGTTCCTCATTGATCTTTTCCACTTCCCGCAGCAGGGTGAAGTCCACGCCCACCTGCTCGGCCACATGCCGAAACGCCGCCACATCCTTCGGAAAACACGAGCCGCCATAGCCGATTCCGGCCCGCAGAAACTTCGGCCCAATGCGCGTGTCCATGCCCAAACCGCGCGCAACCTCTTCCACATCCGCGCCCGCCGCCTCGCACACATTCGCCACCACATTGATGAACGAAATCTTCGTCGCCAGAAATGCGTTCGACGCGTGCTTGATAATCTCCGCCGCCTTGGTGGACGTCAGCAGCACGGGCGGCGTGTCGTTCTGCCCCCGCGGGCCCGGCACCGCATTCTCGGCGCCGTAGTACTCCCCCACAGTCAGCGGGCGATAAATCGCCTGCAGCAGGTCCGATGCTCGCTCCGTCGCTGCTCCCAGCACAATCCTGTCCGGATGCAGAAAGTCCACCACCGCGGTTCCCTCGCGCAGAAACTCCGGATTCGACGTCACATCAAACAGTTCCTTCGGCACGCCGTTGCGTTCAATCACTCGCCGAATCCATTCGTTCGTATACACCGGAACCGTGCTCTTTTCCACGAGCACCTTGTATCCATCAATGGATCGCGCAATCTCGCTGGCCACCGCATCCACATACGACAGGTCCGCGCTGCCGGAGCTGCTCTGCGGCGTCCCTACGGCAATAAAGATTGCCTGCGCCGCCTGGGTTGCCGCGCGCAAGTCCGAGGTAAATTGCAGCCGGTCGCCGCGATGACGCTGAATCAGTTCCGGCAGATATTCCTCATGAATCGGAATCCCGCCGTTCTGCAGCGTGCTCACCTTCTCCTCGTCGTTATCCACGCAGATCACGCGGTGACCAATCTCTGCAAAGCAGGCAGCAGCCACCAGCCCCACATATCCAGAACCTACAACGGCAATCGAAATCGGTCCCTTCATCTCACCCTTCTCTGTTGCTTCCAGCAGTTGGACAGCCCGTCTTCACGCCTCGTGAGCCTGTCTTGCGCCGGCCGCGCCTGTTCTGGATGCGGCTGCCACGAGGCTCTCTTCCAGGTGCCCGAGCACGCGTGCCGCCGACCAGCGATTCACCGCATATTCCCGGGCAATCCTGCGACGCTCCCGCAGATCTTCCGCCCGCAGTTCCAGAATGGCATTCTTCAGCGCAGCCGCATCCTCCGGCTCCACCACCACGCCTGAACCCGATTCATAAATTGTACGCGCCACCTCGCTGCCCGGATTCACGGAGGCCACCACCGCGCACCCGGCCGCCAGATACGTCACCGTCTTCGATGGAAATACAATATCGGAAACAGTTTTGCGCTGTGTTACAAGACATACATCTGCGGCCGCCAGCAGCCCGCGAAACTCCGCTCCATCCAGCACCGGCAGAAAACGTACTTGCTTCAACCCAAGCTCGCCGGCCCGCTGAAGCAGCCTCTCCTTTGCCGCGCCATCTCCCACCAGCAGAAACTCCAGCGATTCCTCCTCGCGGCACCGGTCCGCCGCCTCCAGAATCACCTCCATCCCCTGCTTCACGCCCATGTTGCCGCTGTGCACCACCAGAAACCTGCCTTCCAGGCCATGCTTCCGGCGAAAGCTCTCGCCCTCCGCCGCCGCAATCTCCAGCAGCGAGGCGTCGGCTCGCGGCTCAAACAACCGCACGCGGTGCTCCGGAACCCCCTTCGCCACGATCCGATTGCGCATCCCGTGCGTCAACGTGCTCACCATCTCCGCATGGCGATAGGCCGCCCGCTCCACGCTGTACATCATCCGCAGCGCCCAGCCCGGCAGCATGCCCAGGTCCGCGGCCGCGTCCGGCTGCAGGTCCTCCACATCAAACACGTACGGAACCCGCCACATCCGGCTCAGAACAATCGCGCTCATCGCCAGTCCCAGCGGCGGAGAAACCGCCAGCAGCACATCCGGCCTTCGCGTCCCGGCCGCCCGCAGAAACGACCCCGCCACAAACGAAGCTTCATGCGCCACCCGCTTCACTGAGGTCACCCGGTTCGGCACATAGGCAAAGCTGCGCAGGATGCGCACTCCGTTGCGATGCTCGCTCTGCGCCAGCCGGCCCGCATATCCGCGCGCCACCCTCCACTCCGGGTAGTAGGGAAACGTGGTGCAAACCGTAACATCGTGTCCCGCTCCAGACAGGTACTCCGCGCGATAGGTCGTGAATGCGCCAATCCCCGTCTCTTCCGGCCAATAATTGATGCTCAGAATCAGGATTCGCATTCCCGGCCTTCCCGCAAAACCCACGCCACGCCCTACGCCCTCTCCAGGCAAAACTCGGAATAGGTTTCAAACAGCGCGGCAAGCTCCGCATCTTCCCCGGCAAACACGCGGCGCAGCGGACCCCGGCTCAGCACAATCGCGGTCAGCGTCAGTACCAGCGTCTTGGCATTCGCGCAGCGCAGCTCCCCGCGATCAATCCAGGGCTGCAGGTAGTGCGCCACCACCTCCACCAGCTCGCCCAGATGCTTCCGCAGCAGCGGATCCAGATCCGCGCTCAGCTCCAGCACGCTGTAGCCCAGCAGTCTCAGCAGTTGCGGCTGCTGGTTCAGCATGGAGGAGATCAGCTCGAACGTACTGGCCAGCGCCGCGCGTCCGCTCTGCGCATCCGCCACCTGCGCCAGCAACTCGCCGCGCAGGTGCACGCGCTGCAACTCCGCGCTCAGCACCGCCAGGTACAGGTCGCGCTTGCGCGGAAAATGCCTGTAAATCGTCACTTCATTCACATCTGCCGCGGCCGCAATCTCGCGCGTGCTCACTCCGTTATACCCGTACTGCGAAAACAGAGTGGCAGCGGTCGTCAGTATGCGCTGCTCCGCGCCTCGTCTTGTCGATCCTGATGTTCCCGCCATCTGCGCGTCCTGCATCTTTCCAGAAGGATCCCTCGTCTCGCGTCCCTTGCCGCCCCGGTCCCGCCGGAGCCGTTCCACAGGGCGTGGAACCCAAGCAAACGCCCGTACCGGCAACACCGCGCGCAATGTAACCACCGCACTGCTGCCGCAATCCAACGCGTACTTTCGTTATTTGGGGGAAACTCGCTGCGGATCGGAGGATTCCGCATGTTCGCTTAGTTGCGCTCTTCCGCCCGCCGGCAGGCCGCCGCGAGCATCCGCAATCACGGCACAGCCCGCAGGCGTAAAGAGGTCTGCGCTGCTACGGCGCCAGTTCCAGGTCGGTCTCGTCTACCTCAACCGCAATGCTTTGCATAATCAGCTGCAAAGTCAGCACCACGCGCAGCCCGCTTTTTTTCCGCTGCACCACGCCTTCCATTCCGGCAAAGGCGCCTGTCCGTATCCGGGCTCGCTGCCCCACGGTCAGCAGTTCGTGCGGCTCCACCCTCTGCCGCGCCAGCCCGCAGCGCAACGCCTCAATCGCGTCGTCCGGCAGTGTGGCCGGCTCTCCGCCGGTTCCGCCCACCACCGCCAGCGCCCCCGGCACCTGCAGCACCTGCGCCTTCTCTGTGCGCCGGATGTGAACAAAGATGTAGCTGGGAAACAGCGGCAGATCCAGCTCCACCTTCGACCCGTCCCGCCACTTGCGCCGCGAGCGATACAGCGGCAGATAATGCTCGATCTTGCGGCTGCTCAGGTGCTGCGCCACCCGCTTCTCATGCCGGCACGTCGTATAAACCGCGTACCACGCGCCGCACGCCGCTTCGCCCCGTGCGCCGGTTCCCCCCTCGCACAGCCAGTCCGCACGGCTCTCAGGTGCAATTACGAGCAAGGCTTCGCCATCCTCACTTGGGTGAAGCGATTTCCACAGCATCTAAATCAAAACAAACAGGGAGCTGCCTGCAACGCCCAAATCTCCCAATGAAAGCAAGTGCTTCCATTCGTCGCACGCTGCGCTTTCCCCCGCCCGTCCGTTGGCACATACACTATAGCAGTCAAATTTCTGCAATCAACGTTAGAATCCCTGCCACAAAAGTCGTAGCCGCGCAAAGCAACCCGCCCCTCCACTGCAAGCAAGCACCCTCTCTCATCACGCTCTACCAACCAGAAACCGTCCGCCCGTAGGCCTATAATGCGCTCAGGCGCTCTGCGCGGCTCTGCATGCGGTTCGCCGGTGCGTGCCACGCTCCCGAACGGAGGCTCCTCCCATGTCGATTGCATCGCTGTCCGGCAAGCGGGTGTATATGGATGCCAATGCCACCACTCCGCTGCTGCCGGAGGTCGTGGAAGCGATGCATCCTTATTGGATCAGCCACTTTGGCAACGCCTCCTCCATTCACCTCGACGGCCAGCAGGCCCGCTCCGCCATCGAGCACGCCCGCGAAACCCTCGCCGAGTTCTTCCAGTGCCACGAGGCAGAGGTCGTCTTCAACTCCGGCGGCACCGAGGGCGACAACACCGCCCTCTTCGGCATGCTCCGCCCCGGCGACCACCTTATTACCACCTCCATCGAGCACTCCGCCGTCCTGCAGGCAGCCAACCGCCTGGCCGAACGCGGCGTCGAGGTCACCTTCGTCGCACCCCAGCCCAGCGGCCTCATCGCGCCCGCCGACATCCAGAACGCCCTTCAGCCCAACACCCGGCTCATCAGCGTCATGCTGGCCAACAACGAAACCGGCGTTCTGCAGCCCGTCGAGGCCATCGGCGCCCTTGCCCGCCAGGCCGGCGCCTTCTTCCACATCGACGCCGTGCAGGGCGCGGGCAAGGTCCCCTTCGACGTACGCCGCATCGGCTGCCACCTGCTCTCCATCAGCGCTCACAAGATGCACGGGCCCAAGGGCGTCGGCGCGCTGTTCGTCCGGCGCGGCACCCCGCTCGAATCCCTCATCGTCGGCGGCAGCCACGAGCGCCGTCGCCGTGCCGGCACTGAGAATGTCCCCGGCATCGTCGGCCTGGCCAAGGCCGCCGAGCTTGCCATGCACAGCCTCGAAGACGGAACCATCGACCGCGTCGCCGCCCTCCGCGACCGCCTGGAAGCCGAGATCCTCCGCATCCCCGGCACCGGCCTCAACGGAATCGGCCCCGACCATCTCCCCGTACCCCGAGCCGCCAACACCACCAACATCTGGTTCGATCAGGTCGAGGGCGAAGCCATGGTCATCGCGCTTGATTTAAAAGGAGTTGCAGTCTCCGGAGGCTCTGCCTGCCACTCCGGCGCCACGGAGCCCAGCCACGTCCTCATGGCCATGGGGCTCGACAAGACCCGCGCCCGCGCCAGCCTGCGCTTCAGTCTGCTCAAGACCGCCACCCACGCCGACGTGGACCACGTCCTCCGCGTCGTCCCGGAGGCTGTCGAAAAGCTCCGCGCGCTCTCCCCGGCCGTCGCCGGAACCCTCGGCTAGGCCACCAGTCCGGCCAACTCCGCACCGGCGCACGCCCTTCTTCCGCCAATTTCAGACCCATCGCATCTAAAATAGAAGAAGCGCATGCAGCCCCAGGAAACCATTGCCGTCGCCATGTCCGGAGGGGTGGACTCGTCCACCGTCGCGGCCATCCTCGCCCGCAACGGAGCCCATGTCGTCGGCCTCACCCTTCAGCTCTGGGACCAGACGCGGCTTGCCGGCAAGCACGGCATCCCCGACGCGCCCAGGGCGGGCCGCTGCTGCTCGCTCGACGACGTTTACGATGCCCGCCGCGTCGCACGCCAGCTCGGAATCCCCTACTACGTCGTCAATCAGGAAGATCGCTTTGAGCAGGATGTCGTCCGGCCCTTCGTCTCGGAGTATCTTGCCGGGCGCACGCCCATTCCCTGCTCGCTCTGCAACAACCATCTCAAGTTCGACCAGCTGCTCAAGACCGCCCGCAGTATCGGCGCCAGCCGCATCGCCACCGGCCACTACGCCGTCAACAAGTTCGATCCCCGGCG
>JAJXXG010000026.1 GCA_021781255.1 Acidobacteriota bacterium | reverse complement strand
AAAGTTGCGTGAGCCGCGGCAATCGGCCATTGCCTGCGCTGAATCGCCATTTCGCCTAACAGTTTCTCAAGACTTGACGCAATGCCTGGCAGTTTTTCCACCGTCTTCGCGATTCCCTCTGCGGCCCATCGCGTAGCTTCATCGTACTGCTTCTTCTCGATAAGGCGTTTGACCAGACGCTCATAACTTCCGGTGGCGCGCGCTTCCTGTTCGCAAACAGCAAGAATCTCGTCTGCGCGGCCGGCATTATCAAGAGCCCGGATCAACCAATCGGCAATATGCTCATGCTGGTATTTGCGGTAGTAGGGATCATCATCCTTTACTGGCGACTTCGCGCGCTGCGTCAGAATATCCGCTACTTCGGACCATGCCGATTTTGCGCCGTGCATTTTGAGAACGACCTCGGCGGCATCGTTGACAATGCCATAATCGTCCCGCAGATGCGCATCGACTGCGAAAAGCAACTTGTGCGCGGGAGTGAGCGTTGATGCGGCAACTGCCTGAAAGATAATCGGCGCGCACTCACCCACGGCTTCTGCGGTTTCGCCCTCGTCGTTCGATTGACCAATCTGCTCGTTGCCCAGCGTCATCAGTTCTTTTCCAAGGCGCACCACCGCATCAGGATGCCCAAGCTCCAATAATCGCTCCAGACGATGTTTCACGCGGCTGTAGTCCGGTGTATATCCTTCGCCTCTCCAATTGTTTTGCCAGCCGGTCTCGGAGGCAACGCGCATGATCTCCTTCCGTGCATCTGTCACCAAGCGGTCAACATTGCCTTCGCCCAGCGCGATGCGATCGCGAAACTCCTCGCGCAACTCGGGGAACCGTTCGGTCAGAACCCATACCAACTCCACCAGTTCATCGCGGCTCTTGGCTTCGATATGCTTGCGGATCTTTTCGTTTGATGCCTTGAGTGTCTTTCTGCCAGAGGCTTCCGGATGCCGATGCCGGTGAACGTAGTACACTTGCTCGTCATCATCGTCTTCGGAACCCTCGTCGAGGTCGTCAACATCATCCTCACTTTCTTCGCCGCTCTCGTCGGCAAGCAACTCCCAACGCTCATCGTCCTGGTCTGCCACGGGAGCATCTTCGCTCGTTCCCAATCTTTCGAGGTACTCGGCAACGACCGCTACAGCGTGTTTGCAGCCGCTGGAGCCAACCGGACATGTGCAGCGCGAATAGATCGCCCCTGCCTTTTTTGCGGAGGCCTCGTACCAGACTGTCACCGCGTAGCGTGCGCCGCCCGTGACAGTCGCTAATAGCCATCCGTCTTCTGAAATCGCAAGATCATGGACTCGCCCTTGTTTTTGATACGTTCTGCCACGATCAACAGAGCGAGAACCTGCCCACTCGGTGAGATCGTTCCAACTCAGAACTGTCCAGCCGTCCTCTCGTGTGGGCTTTTGCGCCCTGCTCTTTGCCGAAGTTTGTCGTTTGGGACTCATGCATTTCATCCTCACGATAGATTTACAGTTTTGCGAGAGACTCAAGCCGTCTGAGAAGCAGGGGAATCCTGGATTGGCTGGCCGCGTCTGGCAACAGATAGCCGGGCAGAGCATCCTGAAAGCGCAGTTCTGTCAGCATTGCGCGGATCGCATTGCTGATAAACATACGTAAATCCTCCGGCACCGCGGCAACTTCATCGAGCAAAGCAGCCCGCCCATCAACGACGGCAATCAGATCCTCCAGGTCGTGACTGGCGAAATAGTCCAAGTGGCCGCGACCGTGAAACGCTTCGAGCTTTGTGCCAAGGAAGTACGGCGCTGTAATGGCCCGCACCTTCAGGTTTTCGGAGATCGTAACGGCGACTGCCGCCTGCATTGCATCCCGATACCAGCGGTTAGAAAAGCCGAGGATTTTCTCGTCGAGCGGCATCACGTCCAGCGTCAACGATCCGAAGGTCCAGCGGCAGACCGGCGCACCTTCTCGTGTGTCTTCTTGAAACCCCAGCGCGCGAAGCCGCTCGGAGAATATTGCATAGTCGGCGTAGGAACCGATCTCGGCGATGACGTCCACATCGTATGTAGCGCGGACCGGCGCAGCTCCCGGATCAGTGACCAGCAGGCCGGTTGCACAGCCGCCCACGAATACGATCTCCGGAAGCAATGGCCGCAGCTTTTCTGCGGTCAGCTTCAAAAGCTCAAGATTGGGATGCGGCATGGCCCGACGCCTCCAGTCGAAGCTTTAATTCCCGACCGGCAAGTTCGCGCTCACGCGCCCGGCCTTCCCGCAGAGCGTCGACCAGCGCCAGCAGTTCGTAGAACCTCCGGTCTTCAAGAGCTGCCAGCGGCGCATTCTTGTGCAGAGGCGAGAAGCTGTATCCTCGGACCGTACCCTCGGCATAGGGCCATACCGGAACCGGCTCGCCGTCGGGCGCGATTTGCTCCTTGAGAGGAGATGCCGCATAGGCCGTCGGAACGCCGCGCGTCAGAGCGCCCTTTTCCGCCGGGAAAACGTAACGCAGGCCGTGCAGAAGCAGTTCGAGCAGACCGGAACGATTGACGCGCTCCTGCTCAGGCGGTCCCTGCAGCAGGTGGGCAGCACGCGCACGTTTGACCGAAGCATGTACCTCGGAGGGGTTGAGATGCAATTGCTGGGCGAGACGCAGGTACGTCAGCCTCTCTGGTTCGATGGAGAGCTTGAGCAGTACGAGAATGTCCTGCGGCTTCAGCATGGATCAAGTATAGTGTCCGATCATTTAATATTCAAGATTCGTGAATATTGAATGAGCGTGACTGGATTCCTCCGCGCTGGCTGAAATCGGCTGAAAATTGCTTACAATCATCCGCCAACTCAGAAATCCGTCTGCTCCATTTCTGCTCTATTTGATTTCTGTAGAACAACGCTTTCAAATATCCCCGGAATCTCTATCGCCAGAACGAGATTGGGTGAACGCCATGTTCTTTGTTTTCAATTGAGGGCCACATTCCCAAGCTGAATGTCGCCGGTTCGATCCCGGTCTCCCGCTCCATATAATCAACAGCTTAGGCAAGACGCCAATCCCTACAACCCCCACAATTCCTTTACAAGACCCTGCATGGGCAAATATCAGGTGGCTCCATCCGCACGGAGAGCGGAAGGTATACCGCTGCCTCAGACGCCTCGCAGGGACGTCGCCGGGGACCCAAGTACGAATTCGCCGTGGTATACTGTAGATAGCATGAACTGTGGCCGTCACGACAGAACGCGCCGCCGGCGTTTCGTTGCCTGTGATGTCCGTCACATCGTGATCGCGCTTGGACTGGTAATCGTAGTGTGTAATACTTCCAACGCCCCAAGTGCACACCCCTGAGCTTTTTACAAGATACGAAAATTCGAGAAGTTCAGGCGAAGGGGCTTCTGTTGCGGTTTTGTTTCACTCCCTATATCTGCGACTCGTCGACATCGTCCGGCAGGGCCCGGTAGAAAATCAGAGATTTGGCTTAGCGAAAGAGGTTGCTAAGTCAGGTAGGCGAAGCTCTACGCGGTTCTTGATAAATCGCAGGCAATTAAGCCTTCAAACTCCGCG
>JAJXXG010001121.1 GCA_021781255.1 Acidobacteriota bacterium | reverse complement strand
CCGATCTCAGCGCGGCAGAGCTGCATATTCCATGACGGGCTTGAGCATAGCCTGCACCAGCTCGGGGTTGAAGAAGAGGAAGAACGGCGCTGACGGATAGATGACGTCGACGGTGGAGATGCAGCCGTTGGAGAAGTTTTCTTTGGGGAAGAGCATTGGCGTGCCGTCTACATCTGCGGCAAAACCATGAGCGGCAAGGGTCTGGCGATACGCGAGAATGCCGAGTTGCGCATAGGCTGGTCCGCCGGCATGGGTGAGATCCGCAGCGATCTCTGTGTCGAACTTTTCACCACGTGCGAGGAGCGCAGGGAATTGCGTTTCAGAGTCAATCAGCATTTGCTGGACGGTGGTGTTATTGCGTTGCCAGTAGGGGCGGAGCTTACGGCCAAGATATTCGATTGCATACTCCTCGGTGTAGGCGAGAAGCACGTGCGCTGCGACGGGCGATGCAGAGACGTTGCCGAGTTGCAGCAGCGCGGCCAGGTGCGCGGCGTGATCACGCGGCATCCGCGGCATATCAAGGTCATCGCTCTGCGGAAGGGAGCCATCGGCGACGAAGCTGCGCAGCGCATCGGAGGAAACGGACATGTCGGCGCGGGTGGTATCGGGGATAGCAAGATGGAAATAGCCCCAGTCGATGCGGAGATCGTCGCCGGGGCGATTGAGAACACGTTGCGCACGTGAACCGGCAGTGAGGACGGTGAGGCCCTTGATGCGGCTGCGGCCCCAGGTGACCGCTTCATCGCGCGTGTTTACTGCAATGATCGGATCGACGTCAAGCAGGAGCGAAACGTCGTGCGCGCCCTCGCCGGTTGCGGAGAATGAGAGGTACGTGACCGGCCGCGAGAGACTGTCAAGATCACGGGGAAAGGCCGGAGTAAAGAATGTGACGGTGAGCGTGACATGCGCGGCCTGAAAGGTATAGATAGAGCGTGTGGCTGTGACCTGGAGCGAGGTTTGCCTCATGGCGGGCGCGGAACGCGGCTTGTCGCCCATGAAGCGGTAGATCTGACCATCGATGCGCGCCAGACCGGCGATGGGCTGGGGAGCTCCGGTCCAATGCCGGGTGTCTTCGTCGGTGAGATGGTCGGCCATCGACCAGACGCTGAAGTAGGGATTGTGGGCGATGAGAGGGACCGCAGGGGGCCTCTCCTGCGCTGACGCCAATGCGCCGACAAAGCCAAGTGCTAAGGCCAGAGTGCGCCAGATCTCATTCTTGGGAAGTTTCATTCTCAACCTTTCCGTGCCATCAGGCGGCAATTTTCCAATTGAAAGAGTAAAAACCGAGTCCCCCTTTTACTGGAACTGTATCGAGAAAAGAGAGCCGGCGGCAAAAAAGACATGAGCAAATAAAAGGCAAGTGAACGAGGTGATGGCGCAGGCTGCGGCAGGCTGGTCTGTGAGGTAGCTGCTGCCCTGTGCGCCGTTAGAGTTGCTTGGGGCTGTATGTTCGCAAGCGAACGATCATGCGGGGCGATCCTTCAAGAGATAGGGTGGCGATGGCATGGCGCCTTCACGCTCGGCGCCGCGGGGAGTCTGAGGCATTGGCCACGGCTGTACGCCGACACGACGAGCCCATAATTCATAGTCGCTTGCCATTTTTCGCACCCGGTCGGGGTATTGATCGGAAAGGTCATTTTCCTCGGTGCGGTCCTGTGCCATGTCGTAGAGCTCCCACGCATTCGGGAAGCGCGAGACCAGCTTCCACCTGCCCTCGCGCGCCGCGCTGTTGCCTTCGTGCTCCCAGAAGAGCGAGCGTTCAGCAAGCTGTCCCCCTTGAAAAACAGGGATGAGGCTCTTGCCCTCCAGTGGAGGTGGTGGTGTTCCGGCTTTGCTGGTCGCGGGATAACTGGCACCCGCCGCTGCGAGGCAAGTGGGCATGACATCGATCTCGTGGCCGATGGTATGGTTGAGTCCGCCTTTCCGGATGCCATTGGGCCAGTGAACAATAAATGGCGTCGAGATACCGCCCTCGTGAGCGTAGTGCTTATAGAGCCGGAAGGGTGTGTTGCTGACGTTGCCCCAAGGGATGCCATAGCTGGCGTAGGTAGTAGCGGATCCGGGCATGATCGAAGGATCGTTCCCGGGAATTACCGGCTGGCCGTCCCTGGTTGCAACAGGCATAAATGTGGGGCGTGGATTGCCCTGCGGGATTCGTCCCATTTCTTCAAAATTTCCGCCGTTGTCGGACATGAAACAGATGATCGTGTTGTCGAGAATCCCCATCTGGCGCAGTTTGCCGACAATTTTTCCGACATTCTCATCCAGCTTGTCGATTTGGGCGGCGTAGACCTCCATGCGCCGCTGTTCCCAATCGTGGAAGGACGCCAGCTCCCAGGCGGGAACGCGCGGATCGCGTTGGGTCAAGCCCCACTCCTTCTGCACGAGCCCCATGGAGAGCTGCTTTGCATGCCGGGAGCGGCGTAACGCATCCCAGCCCTCGGCGTAGCGGCCTTTGTACTTGGCGATGGTCTTTTCGGGCGCCATAAGCGGCCAGTGCCCGGCGGTAAATGCCGCATACAGGAAGAATGGCTCCTGCCGGTGCGCAGCGTCCTCAATGTACTGCGCGCAGTGGTCGCCAATGGCATCAGTGAGGTAGTAGTCCTTGTCTTCTTTTGCGACAGTGATCGGAGTGTTGTCGTCGGTGAGGGAGGCGGGATCGAAATAACTTGCCGCGCCGCTGATGATTCCGTAGTAGCGGTCAAATCCGCGCTGGAGTGGCCAGTTATACTTGCCTACGTTCAGCGGTGTGAGGTGCCACTTGCCTGCCATCAAGGTGTGGTAACCGCCAGCCTTCAAAGCTTCGGCGATGGTGACGCAGCCCTGACTGAGGTCACCGGCATAGGCTGGGTAGGGATAGCGGCCGTGATCGGAGGTCATCATCCCCATGCCGGCCTGATGCGAGTAAAGCCCTGTCATCAGTGCAGCGCGCGACGGGCAGCAGCGCGGACTGTTGTGGAAGTCAGTGAATTGCAGCCCCCCACGTGCGAGTGCGTCGATATGAGGTGTGTCGATCTCGGAGCCGTAACAGCCGATGTCGGAGTAGCCCATGTCGTCTGCCAGGATGAAGACAATATTGGGCCGCGTTGCAGTTTTTGCGCCGGCCGACGCCGATGCCTGAGGGAACGGCATGAGCGCTCCGGCACCTGCGCAGAGGCTGGATTGCAGGAATTCACGTCGCGTACTCATCTGGGTCTCCTGTGCGGTTGAATGGTTTCTGTTCACACGGCGGCGGGGGGTGAACCTCAGTTCGGCCGATGCTCAGGGAATGTAGGGCCCCGGCGTTGCAATGCGTTTAAAAGGCGCATACCAGTTGTGAGGCGCGGCCCATTTGGTCTGATATTTGACGCCCTCCGGGCCAGTGGGCAACGAGTCTTGGGCGCGGATTGTCCACATGAGCAACTCAGCCATCAGCATTGCCTGTTGTGAAGCAACCCGGGGCTGGCCGAAGAGATTGTTCAGCTCGCAGGGATCGGTGGTCAGATGGTAGAGCTGGCCGTAGCCCATC
>JAJXXG010000730.1 GCA_021781255.1 Acidobacteriota bacterium | reverse complement strand
ACCGGTTTCGAGGCGTCCGCCTGAGTACTTGACGAACTCAGGATCGAGGCCGGTCATCTCGGTGACCTTCTGGATCATGGCCTGGGTTGCGGCGGGATCGGAGTTGCCCTTGAGCAGCGTGGTGGCGTATTCACCCATGGTGTAGGCGATGACGGGGGCCATGGCCTGCGGTGTGAGCTGGTGCTCACGTTCGAGATGCGCCGCAGTGATAGAGGGCAAGGTGACCATCCAGGGGATTGGCGAGAGGTTGCCATCTCTTTCAAGCGTGGGATTGAGATAAGGGGAGATGAGGACGACTCCGTTGAGAGCGACACCCAGCTGCGACTGGAGGTAGTAGGTGATGCGCGGGCCACGGAAACCTCCGTAGCTTTCTCCGACGAGGTATTTGCGGGAGTCGAGGCGGTTGTTCTTGACGAGCCAGTCGTAGATGACGCGGGAGAGGTAGTGGATGTCCGGCTCGGTACTGTAGAAGAGCTTCTTGGCCTGAGCATCAGGGACGAGCGAGCGACTAAATCCGGTACCGATGGGGTCGATGAAGACGAGATCGGTGAAGTTGAGCCAGGTACCGGGATTATCGACGAGTGTGGGCGGGTCGGACGGGCTGTCGCCTTCGTTGCCGATGCCCTTGAGATGCTTGGGACCGATGGCTCCGAAGTTGAGATAAACGCTGGATGCGCCGGGGCCTCCGTTCACGGCGAAGGTGACGGGGCGGTTGGGCGCGTTGACGGTGTAGGCGGTATAGACGACCTGGCCTACCTCCTTGCCGTTAGGATTGCGGACAGGCAGGGTACCGACGGTGACGGTGTAATGCAGCGGCTTGCCATCGAGGGTGATGCTCTGTTCGACGTGTGCGTCGCCGGGAAGCGGCGGGAGATGCATTTCATCGGCGGCTTTGTCCGCAGGCTTCTTGGCGGAGGCCGCGGGCTTGGATGAATCCTGCGCGCGGAGTGAGGTGGATGGGGTAAGAAGCAACAGTCCTGCGAAGGCGAGGGCTGCGAAGCGGCGAGCAGCGAGAGGCGACGAAAGAGGCATGCAAATACGATATATCGCGGAGTTGCGGAACGTCTGGTGAAATGGACTTTGACGGAGAGGGACTGAGCTATGCGGGAGTTTGCTTACGAGTGGTGCGACGTATTCACGGATGAGCCACTGCGGGGGAATCAACTGGCGGTGTATATCGATGCGGCAGGGCTGACTGGTGAAGAGATGCAAGCGATTGCGCGGGAGATGAACTTGTCGGAGACGACGTTTGTGCTGCGCGGGGATGCTGCGACGGAGCGCGAGCGCGGGGTGCGGGTACGAATCTTTACGACGCAGGAGGAGCTGCCGTTTGCGGGGCATCCGACGCTGGGGACGGCGACGGTGATTCGCAGAGCGTTTCGAGAATATGCCGATGCGCCGAGGCTGGTGCTCGACTTGAAGGCGGGCCGGATTCTGGTGGACTTTGACGATGAGAGGTCGAGAGGCGGTGCGACGTATGCGGAGATGAGGCAGCTTGATCCTGTGTTTGGAGCAACGCACCGGGCAGAGAGGATTGCTGCGGTGCTGGGTCTGCAGGTGGAGGATTTTGCGGAAGTGGCTCCGCAGACTGTTTCGACGGGCGTTCCCTTCTGTGTGGTTGTGCTTCAATCTGTGGACGCACTGGAACGGCTGCAGCTGGATGGTGCGGCGAGCGCACGATACGGGAAAGAGAGCGACGCAAAGTTTTTCTATGCGTTGGCGAAGGACGGCGAGGGATGGCGGGCGCGGATGCAGTTCTATAACGGGGAGGATCCGGCGACGGGGTCGGCGGCGGGATGCGCGATTTCATACCTGGTCAAGCAAGGGTTGTGCGAAGCGGGGCGGACAGTGCACCTAAGACAGGGCATTGAGATGGGGCGGCGGAGTGACCTTTACGTTTCTGCGAATGTGATTGAAGGAAGGGTGGGAGAAGTTCGGGTGGGAGGCAGCACAGTTCCTGTTGCAAACGGACGCATTTTCCTTGCGTGATGCACATGCTTTCAACAGTGATGCGCGAAGAAATCGTCAATGTTTATGCGGGTTGCGCGGGACACAGTGGAAGCGCGAGCGGAAATTTGATGATCTCTTCGCCTGATATTCCCTGTTTACAGGCCGCCCGGGTGTTCGTAGTCTTGGCAACGTTCAAGTTGTTTGAACGTACTTTCGCCGATTGAAAACGACAATTTGAGTTAGAGCAGGAAGCCGTGCGGCTGCGCGGTCGCGACTAGCACGTCATGTCGGCCGGAGCAGACTCCGGACAGGCAATGCAGCGATTGCGCGAAAGGCAACCGCAGCCGCAACTCCTTGCTCTCCGCATCCTGGCTCAAACCGGATGGCGGCCCCGTGCCATGAATTCAGCAGGTGGTTTTCGACTGCTTTGCGGGCGCGGATGGAGCCGTATTCCCTTTTGGAGCCGCAGCGAGCCAGGGTGCGGGCAACCAGTAACCAAGCGGGGCGCGGACAAGCATTGCGCCAAGCTCGAGTGGCTTCGCGTGTATACGAAGCAGTTAAGGAAGTTATGAGGCCGAAGAAGACGATCCTTTGCGTTGATGACAATGAACAAGCCTTGGCAGTTCGCAAATTTCTACTTGAGACGAAAGGTTATCGAGTTGTAGCCGCGGAATCAGCGCAGGAGGCGCTGGAGATCTTCCGCAATGGCGGGGTGGACCTGGTGCTGGGCGACCTGATTATGCCGCAGATGGATGGAAACGAGATGGTGCTGCGGATGAAGGAGATTGCGCCGGAGGTTCCGATGATGCTGTTGAGCGGGACGGTGAAGGCGTTTGAGCGGGCCTGCCATGCGGATGCGTTTCTGCCGAATGGGGCGTGCACACCGGTGGAGATGCTGGAGCGGATCCGGGTGATGATTGCGCGGAAGCGCGGGCCCAAGAAGGCGACCCAACGGCCGGCGTTTGCGGGCGCGTTTGAGACGAACTACGAGCCCAGCGGACAGCCAGCGGTTGCGTCCTAAAGGGGCGACCTGACAGGTACAATAGGCGAGTGCAGCCCATTATCCAGGCCGAGCACCTCGGCAAGATTTATCGCAGCGGCAAGATTGAGGTTCCGGCTCTCGTGGATGTTTCGTTTTCCGTAGAGCCGGGCGAGTTTGTAAGCATTGTTGGCCCGTCCGGCAGCGGAAAGTCTACGCTGTTCTACCTGCTGGGCGGGCTGACCAAGGCCACGTCGGGAAAGATCCTGATCGACGGCGTTGACTTTGCCGCATTGAACGATGCCGAGCGGACGAAGATGCGGAAGTCGAAGATCGGCTTTATCTTCCAGAAGTTCAACCTGCTGCCGACGCTGACGGCACGAGCCAATATTGAAATTGCACATGAGATTTCAGGGCAGGATGGCGCGATTGACAAGGGGTTCCTGATGCACCTGACCGACCTGCTGAGCATTTCCGGGCGGCTGGACCACAGACCGTCGGAGCTCTCGGGCGGCGAGCAGCAGCGGGTGGCGATTGCGCGGGCGCTGATTACGCGTCCGGCGATTGTGCTGGCAGATGAGCC
>JAJXXG010001270.1 GCA_021781255.1 Acidobacteriota bacterium | reverse complement strand
TGATTGGCCATCCCCTTTTCAAGGAATCCAGGCATGAGTTCCAGGGCCCGGACCATCCTGTTCTGAAATTATATCATAAAATTGGAGTCCTGGAGCCAGCCTCCTAGGCCGGGGTCCGGAGGGTCGGAAGCACCGATCAGCAGTGTACGGAGGACGATCTTCTCGCCCTCTACCAAGGCAGACAAGTCGAGAGCTTCGATTACACGGTGCTGCCGGACACCTCGATGGCGGACCTCTCTCCGGAAGCCATCGCCGATTACCGCAAGGTGCGCACTGACGCCAATGCAGATGCCGAGGAACTGCGCTGGAGCGATGAGGAACTGCTCGAATCTCTGGGCTGCGCCCGGAGTCATGCCGGCACACTGATCCCCACGGTCGCCGGTCTGCTGCTCTTTGGCAAGCCGCAGGCCCTGCGCCGCGTCTACCCAATGACACGCGTGGACTACATCCGCGTGCCGGGCAAGGATTGGGTGCCTGACCCGGAGCGGCGCTTTGACTCGGTTGAAATCCGAGATTATCTGTTCCGCACCATCCGCCGGGCACTTGCCGCTGTTTTGGATGACCTGCCCAAGGCATTTGGTCTTGCCGAGGGCGACCCACAGCGCCAAGACAAGCCGCTCATCCCGCAGCGGGTTCTACGCGAGGGCATCGTCAACGCCGTGATGCATCGCAGCTACCGCAGTCACGCGCCGATCCAGATCGTCCGTTACTCGAACCGCATCGAGATTCATAACCCAGGTCACTCGCTCAAGTCGCCAGAGCACCTGGGCGAGCCAGGTTCGGTGCCGCGTAATCCGCGCATCGCCGCCGTCCTCCTGGATACCCGGTTTGCCGAAACCAAGGGCAGCGGCATTCGCGTTATGCGCGAGATGATGGTGGACGCCGGCCTTGAGCCGCCGCTGTTCGAGTCGCTGCGCAGCAACGATGCCTTCGTCGCCCGCTATTACTTTCAGCACTTCCTGAGCGAGGAGGCCGTCCAGTGGCTCAGCCGCTTCCGCGACCTACACTTGTCGGACGAAGAGGCGCGGGCGCTAGTGGCCGTCCGAGAGCAGGGCGCGATCGACAACGCTATGTATCGCGAGCTGAATCGGGTGGATACCCTGAGCGCCAGTCAGGCGCTTCGCCGTCTACGCGATGCAGGTCTCCTGGAGCAGAAGGGGCGCGGGTCCGGAACCTACTACCAGCCCACACCTTGGTTGCTGGGTAGCGACGAGGAAGCTGGATTGTCCAGTGACCCTGAAGGCTTATCCAGTAACCTCCCCGTCTTATCCAGGAACCTCGACGCCTTAACCAGTAACCCCCACTGGGCTGCGCTGCCAGAAAGCCTGCGCGAGCAGGTCGTCTCGCTTGGCCGGCGCGCGCCGCCAGCCGCGATGCAGGCGACCATCATTGCCCTGTGCCGACACCAACCTTGGCAGGCGTCCGAGTTGGCGGCCCTGCTGGGACGGACCCCGGACTACATGGCTACCCAGCATCTGCGCCCACTGGTCCAGGCTGGCGTGCTGGCCTATACCCGCCCGGGCCAGCCCAACCATCCACATCAGGCATACCGGGCGACGGACGGCGGGGAGGGCGCGGCATGAGCCACTACAAGCCGTACCCGACCTACAGGGCTTCTGGCCTGGAGTGGATTGGGCAGGTGCCGGAGCACTGGGCGATCAAGCCCATCTGCCGCGTTGCGTCATGTAACGACGACTCACTGCCCGAAAATTTGCAGCCCGATCAGATGCTCCGGTACGTGGACATATCTTCCGTCAACCACACGGATGGTATCGCGGGAGTGACGGAGATCCGCTTTGCGGATGCGCCTTCACGGGCTAGGCGCAGGGCCAAAACGGGCGACGTTGTGATCTCGACGGTTCGGACCTACTTGAAGGCAGTTGCTGCCGTCACCGAGCCCTATGCGGATTGCACGTACTCAACCGGGTTCGCGGTGTTGCGTCCTCGGCCGTCCGAGGTTGTGCCCGAGTTCCTGAAATGGTTGGCGCTCAACGATTTGGTGATTCAGGCAATTGAGGCTCACTCCGAGGGTTTGAGTTATCCAGCGATCAATCCGACGGAGTTAGTCAAAATAAAGGTGGTTGTTCCAGCGCCCGCCGAACAAGCCGCCATCGCCGCCGCCATCGACCGCGAAACCACCCGCATCGACGCCCTGATCGCCAAGAAGACCCGCTTCATCGAACTTCTCCAGGAGAAGCGCCAGGCGCTAATCACGCATGCCGTCACAAAGGGGCTCGACCCGAACGTGAAGATGAAGGATTCGGGCGTGGAGTGGATCGGGGAGGTGCCGGAGCATTGGAGCGTGGTACAGGTGCGTCACGTTGCCAACCTCGGTTCGGGTCATACGCCAAGCAGATCGCGTCCCGACTGGTGGGAAGACTGCTATATCCCTTGGTTCACACTTGCGGATATTTGGCAGGTGCGCCGCGAAGGACGGCGATTTGTCCATGAGACAGAGGAGAAAGTCAGCGACCTCGGAATTGAAAATTCTTCCGCTACCGTTCACCCGGCAGGATCGGTGATTCTCTCCCGCACAGCGTCAGTTGGATTTCCGGCGATCATGGCTTGCGACATGGCCACATCTCAAGATTTCGCCGTTTGGCGCTGCGGGCAACGCATTCACAACGAATTCCTCTATTTGGTTCTTCTGGGCATGAAGCAGGAACTGTCTCGGCTGATGATCGGATCGACGCATAAGACCATCTACATGCCCGACATTGAGGCGTTCAGAACGCCGCTCCCTTCAGTTGCCGAACAGAAAGCGATTGCTGATCATATCGATGGTGAAACGAAGCGCATAGATAGGCTCTCGAAATTTACCTCTTCAAGTATCGCCCTTCTCAAAGAGCGTCGCTCCGCGTTCATCACCGCCGCCGTGACCGGCCAAATTGACCTTCGGGAGGCGACGTGAAGATGCTTGATCAAGTGTTTTCCCCCGACATTGCATCGCTCGATGTACGCATTGGTCCGCTGGTTTTTGGCAAGTCGGAGGGTGAGTACGAGCGTGCTGCCGTTGCTGAACTTCACCGCACGCTTTCATCGATCACGTGCGTCGAGCAAGTTCCAGTGCATGTTCGGCAGAACATTGAGCTTGCGAAGAATCTGCTGCTTTACAGCATCTACGTCTTTGACTTCACCACGGCCGCCGTTCACTACGCGCAAATCGCGCTAGAAGCGTCGCTGAGGCGCGCCCTCGGCAAGACTGAAGAGTGTCGCGACAACCTTGACACGATGCTGAAAGAAGCGTCGCGGCGAAGCATATCGCTCGGTAGCGGGCACGAGTCGATCAGCATGGCCGGTTTCGTCAGTGGATCACGAAATGGCTTCGCCCACGGGAAGGAAGGACGAGAAGTGCTCAACCAGGCTCTCGCCATTCCTTTCGTGGAAATGATTGTTGGCGCCATCAACGCGCTGTTCTCGGGTGATTGTTCGAAGGAACCGGCATGACCGATACCGCACACCAGGAAAAGCACTTCGAGAGCTACATCGTCTCCAAGCTCCAGGGCCAGGGTT
>JAJXXG010000684.1 GCA_021781255.1 Acidobacteriota bacterium | reverse complement strand
AGTTTCCCAGGCTGTAGAAAACCGGCACGCCGCGGTAGACTTCGATGCCTTTCAGGATGTGGGCGTGGTGGCCGAGAATCAAATCGGCTCCGGCATCGATTGCGGCGCGCGCTACCTGGCGCTGATAGTCGGCAATCACGGCGGGAACGAAATGAATTCCCCAATGCATCGAGACCAGGGCCACGTCAACCTTGCCCTTCAGAGCGCTGATGTCCGCTGTCAGGGCGCGCAGGTCGTCCTCATTGGCCCAGGTGTGCACGCGGCACGGGGTTCCGGGCTGGTCATGCTCGATCTGCTCGTAGTAGGTCCAGGCCCGCATGGGAGCGCAGCCGGGCCGGTTGGATTCCGCCCAGTAGGCCATGGGGAGAATGGTGTTGTAGGCGAGCACTCCGATGCGTCCGCCGCGGGTCTCGACGATCACCGGTCCGCGGGCCTCGATTATATTTGCTCCCACGCCAACGACCGAAAGCCCGGCCGATTCGAGGGATCCGATCGTGTCGAAGAATCCATCCCGGCCCCAGTCCATGCAGTGGTTTCCGGCAAAGGAAACGATGCTGAATCCGGCGGCGCGCAAGGCGTGGGCTGCGGCGGCGCTGGTACGGTCAGTGTGGCGCGCCTGCGGAAGGCGCTCCCCGCGCTCGGTGAGATTGATCTCCAACTGGCAGAACGCAACATCGGCGCGCCGGAGCGTGTCCCCGGTCTTTGCGAAGAGGGAGTCGGGATCGGGACGGCTGGGCGCCACATCACCCACCGCATAGAGCAGAGCTTCATTTTGGCCGGTCATTGGCATCAGTCGGCAGTTACTTCGTCGTTGAGTTCATGGGTGGGAGCGGCGGCGGGCTTGCGCCCAAGACTCGGGCCAATTGACAGCAGCACGATGGCGCAGATCAGCAGCCCGACACCGATCATTTCCGCGGATGTGGGCTGGGGATAATTTCTCATGCGCCAAAGAGCATAGGCTGCGATTACGCCGCCAATTACGCTGGCAGAGCGTTCCAGTGGAACGCAATAAGTGTTTTCGCGCCGGCCGAGAAGGATCATAGCGGCGAGCAGACCCTGGACCGCTACGATCGCTCCCAGAATAACCATGGCCGGCAGCAAAGCTCCGGACCACAGCGCGGTGAATCCCCAGCGCAGTTGGAGCAGCGATGGAGCCCGCCCGGCCCAGGCCAGGCCGCCAAGGATGGCCAACGCCAGCGGATAGGCAACCATTTGCTCCTCGACGAAGTAGCGCTTCCGCGACTCAGGATCGTCGTTCTTTGCCAAGCGCGTCATTACCATGAGTCGCAGAAAATAGCCGAGGAGATTCAGGATGATCGTCAACAGGCAAAGCGCAGGAACACGAAGACCGCCGCGTTGCTGAATGGTGACTGCCAGAGCTACAGCCACCAGCAGCAGGGCCACTCTGGAATACCAGTGCGCCTTGCGTCCCATGAGCCAGTCGACCAGGGGTGCAGCAATGAGCGCGTCTCCGCGCATGAGCACCTGGATAAACGGAATGCTGACGCCGGGAAAGGTGAATGACAGCGGCACCGTGGTAAGAATCAGGGTTGCGCCCAGCCCGGCCACGGCTGTAGCCCGCGAAGGAACGGGAATTGTGAGCAGTCCGAAGCGCAGGCAGTGTGCCGACTTCCACCAGCCGTTGAGCCAGAGAACCATGCCCATCGAGACACCGGCAAAGATCAGCGTAAGAGGAAGCATTGCCAATCCGGTCAGCGGGACGGCCATTCCGCCGTGTGGCTGGCTGGCGAGCACCCTGGTGGCGCCGATGTAGGGAATCCAAACCAGCAGATACGCCAGCGCATAAGTGAGCGACGCCCGTTCTCTATGCGGCTTTTTCATCACCTGCGTTACCCCGTGAAAGCATCTGTCTCGGTCCGCCATTCCCCATCTGCAGCGCGCCAGACCGGCAGCCATGGCGAGATTACCATTTTCGTATTCACCTTGTATACGCTAGAATCGCTCCCATGCCGCAGACGGGCAGCGCAGTTTTGGGGAAGATGCAGTGGGAAACGACTCGAAACGCAAAACAATCCTCATTACGGGAGATGTGGGCCCATGCCGCAAGAAGCAGGGCACGATCTTCGACCGCGTTCGGCCTGTGCTGGCCGGGTGTGACCTCGGCATCTGTCAACTGGAACCGGCACTGAGCCGGCGCGGAACTCCGCTTCCTCAGGCGCGTCTGGCAATGCGAACGGACCCAGGGGCGGCAAAGGCAATTCGCGAGGCTGGGTTCCACGCGGTTTCGTTTGCCAGTAATCACTGCATGGATTGGGGACGCGAGGCATTTTTCGATACCATCGAGGCCTTGCGCGCGTCAGGCCTGGCGCCGGTGGGTGTGGGCACGAATATCCAGGAGGCGCGGCAACCGGCGCAATTCGATCTGGGCGGTGTTCGCGTGGCAATCCTGGCTTACAACTCAATTCTCCCCATGGGATATTGGGCCGAGGCGAATCGGCCCGGATGCGTTCCGCTGCGCGCGTGGACGCTCTACGAACAAATCGAACATGACCAGCCGGGAACACCGGCCCGCATTCATACCTTCGTAAACCGCGACGACCTGGAGGCCATGCGCGAGGATATACGGCTGGCGAAGGCGGGCGCCGACGTGGTGATTGCGATGATGCACTGGGGAATTCACTTCATCCCCGCCGTGCTTTCCGCCTACCAGCGCGAAGCTGCCCGCGCGGCAATCGATGCGGGCGCCGATTTGATCGCGGGACATCATCCGCACCTGCTGAAAGGCGTTGAAATCTACCGCGGCAAGGTCATTCTCTACAGCCTGGGGAACTTTGCCCTGGATTTGCCGACCGCCTTTGAGGAAGATGTTCTTGATAGCGAGGGATTCCGCGACATTCAATCGCTGAATCCCGGATTCCAGCCGGGCACGAAATCTTTCCTGCCTCCCGAGACGCTCAAGACAGTCATCGCCAGATGCACGATTCAGGACGGCGCGATAGAGAGCATCTCTTTGCTGCCGGCATACCTCAATGAGATGGCCGAGCCGGAGATGCTGAATGCCGATGATCCACGCTTCAGCGAGGTGCTCGAGTATCTTCAGGATGCTACCGCTCGCGAAGGACTGAATGCGATCCTGCGGCAGGAAGGCGCGGAGATACGGATGCGATGAATACTTCCTCGATTTCCTTTGTCCATTCTCGTTGCATTCGGTTGGGATCGGCGGCCGCAGCCATCGCCGTCGTGGTTGCAGGGCTGTTGTGCACGCACGCCGGGAGCCAGTCTGGTTCTAAGGGCAATGCCGGCAAGCCGGCAATACGGAGTGCGCCCGGCTACGGCACAGGCGCTCTGGCGCCGGCCCGGTACAGCCAGCCGATGAAGGACCCCGATTACCCCGCAGCAGGCGTCATCGACGGCAAAGCGGGCTTTTGGGTTACAGGACAAGGCGGCTCGCTGCCCGATCACGTTCTCTATAGCGACGCAACTGGAGCGCTGGGCATCGTCAACCTGCGCGGGCCGATCGAGACAATGGGGCACCCGTTCTTCACGCCATTAGGGAAAAACGGCCGCGCCTGCGTCTCCTGCCATCAGCCCGCGAACGGCATGAGCATTTCCGTTGCTACCCTTGACCGGCGCTGGGCCGAGACCAGGGGGCGCGATCCGGTGTTTGCAGCGGTGGATGGATCGAACTGCCCGAATCTTCCTCAGGCGTTCGCGTCATCGCATTCTCTGCTGTTGCAGCACGGGCTCTTCAGGATATTTCTCCCCTGGCCGCCGAAGGCTGCGGACGGTTCACTAGTGGACCCCGAGTTTACGATCCAGGTTGTTCGCGATCCGACCGGATGCAATACCAGCAAAGAGTTCGGGCTCAACAGCGCCCATCCGATGGTCTCGGTCTTTCGCAGGCCGCGGATCGTAGCGAACTTGAAATACGTGATGGCGCCGTTTGGAATGTGGTCAGTAAAAACCGGGGAAGTATTGCCGGTCGATCCCGCCACGGGTCAACGGCTCAATTTGAACCTGATGTCGGACAATCGGTTTCCGACGCTCGGGGCGCAGGCCACGGATGCGGCGCTTACCCACGAACAGGCCGGCGCCAAACCGGATGCCGCAACATTGCGCAGGATCGTGGACTTTGAGATGCAGATCTACGCGGCCCAGAGCCTTGACGCGGTGGGGGGAAGCCTCACCGGCGGCTCCGTCAAGGAGGGGCCGCAAGCACTCATCGACGGCAAGCCAGCAGTGCTTGGATCCCACATAGGCGACTTCCCGGGGTTGGATGGCTGGTTGACATCGGATGCTATCGGGCGCCCAAAGTGGGATCGCAATACGCCGTTCGAGCCTTTACCCGCGCACCGGCCCGGCGAGGAGCAGGAGACCGCCGCGCAAAAGAGATTCCGCGATTCAGTGGCGCGGGGCTATGAGATGTTCATGCAGCGCGACATTCTCATCCGCAATGTTTCCAACTACAACACCATCGGTCTCGGCAATCCTTACAAGCAGCCTTGCGCCAACTGCCACAATTCGCAGCGCACCGGCATCGACTCCTCTCCGGGTTTCATGGATCTGGGAACCACAAACCTGCCAACCGCGGATCCACTGCCCTGGCTGCCGCTCTTCAAGCTGGTTTGTAAGCCGGAGGCAACTCCACATCCGTATCTGGGCCGGGTTGTGTACACGCACGATCCGGGACGGGCTCTGATCACCGGAAAGTGTGTGGACATCGGTTCCATCAACATGCAGCAGTTCCGCGGCCTGGCGAGCCGCGCACCCTACTTTTCCAACGGCTCGGCGAAGACGATCCGTGACATTGTCGTCTTCTACAACAAGCGATTCAAGATGGGTTATACCGAGCAGGACATCGAAGACATGACCAATTTCCTCAGCGTGCTTTAGGAGGCTGTTTGAAACGGATTGCTCTTCTTGGTTCGGCGTTGCTTGGCGGTCTGCTGCAGCTTCATGCGCAGTCGTCTCCCGTAGCGCAGACGGCTCAGAATCCGGCGCGGCCGGCCAATGCGCGCAGCTTTGTCACATGCCCCATCTTTCGCAATACTGAGCGGCAGTGCTGGCTGGCAAAGTATAAGGGAACGATGTATTACATCGATCCGGGAACCGGCTATCGGCCGCAGCTTGGGTTCCGGGTTTTAGTGGAGGGGATTGTCTCACCAGGTCCACTGGTCTGCGGCGGCGTGCAGTTGAATCCTCTTCATGTTTCAGTGCTTCCCGAGCGCGCTCCGCAATGCCAGACGATTCTGCCCGCCGAAGGCTTCGAGTCGCCTCCGGTTCGCAATAATTTCGGTTACGTAAAACACCCCGGCGATCCGCCCCTGCCCCGGTACACGCCGGGGACCGTGCTGGGGCCTCCGCCACCTCCCTACAAGGACACGCATTACACGGTTTACTTTGCGTTCGACCGTGCCTTTCTTCCGGAAGGTACGACTGAAGTGATTGTGGAAGAGGCCGCCGCGCTGATCAAGGCCGGTCACACCCGCCGCGTGGTTGTGAAAGGGTACTCCAGCAACAGCCTGCTCGAAAACGGAATGACATTAGTGGAGAAGAAAGGCATGGCCGAGGCTCGCGCGCGACTCGTGGCGAAGGCCTTGAACGAATTGGGGGTGGTGAGCGAAGCAATTTCTGTCGATTGGGCAGCTCAATCGTTACCCGGAGACGGCGTCAACGACGCGGATGGACGGAAAACCGTCATTGAGATCGAATTCTGAATTCAATTGCCGATAGCCGCGTTCTATCTTGTCCGATCAGCCAATTTTCGGAACAGGCGCGTTCCTGAGTTGGTCGTAAGGGCCTCGGCCCACGATCAGGTCGCAGACCAGAATAAGCGTCGTGGGCATAAATTCTGTCCCGCATAAACCAAGTTTGTATACTTGCTGTACACTAGTAACGGCCGCGCTGTCTATTCTCGCAAGAGCACTATAGGGTTTCTGCTATGCTTAGGACCGTGAAATCCGCGAAGGCAAAGTCCGCGTCGAAGAGCAAGCTCTCAATGAGCCAGATGGCCTATCTGCACATCGAGAAGAAGATTGCGTCACGCGACCTGAGAGCCGGCAATCCGGTGTCGGAACTGCCCATTGCGAATGAACTCGGGATCAGTCGTACCCCGACGCGCGAGGCAATACGGCAACTGGTGGCTGAAGGGCTGCTGGAGGAGGTTCCCGGCCGGGGGGTGGTGGTGGTGACGCTGAACCGGCACGACATCGTGGAGATCCACGAACTGCGCAAGGCTCTTGAAGTGGCGGCGGTGCGGATGGCGACGCGGCGCCTGACCGGCAGCGCGGAATTGAATAACCTGCGCCAGGTGGCCGACAAAATGGAGAGCCTGATCGAGGAGATGGAACGATTGGACCAGCAAGCGCTGGATGCGAAGGAGATCAACCGCTATGAGGCGGCCGACATCGCGTTTCACACTTATCTTCTTCAGGCCGCCGGCAATCGCCGGATGCTGAAGATCGTTAACGAATTGCGATTGTTGATCCGCATCTTTGCCATGCGCAAGACCGCTCACAAGGTGGAGAAGATCAGGGAAATTCATCGGGGTCATGTCGAAGTGATCGCCGCCATCGCGGCCGGCGATCCCGAACGCGCCGCCGCCATACTTTCGGCGCACATCGATGCCGGTCAACGGGAGCGGATGGAGCAATTCGATCTTTGGGAGAGAGAGGCGCGCATCCAATACGATATCAACAAATTGGCATTCGCTCTCGACAGCGAACTCAACTGAATTACACCTCTCAAACTCTGAAGCTGCAATCGTTTTTCCTTTGCGGGAAATAGGGAGGCGCGGCAGTACTGAAGCAATCCGGCTGCGGTTTCTTATGCAAGCCGGCGCCTTGCCGCATTGAAAAGGCGCATTGAAACGAACGTGGGCCTTCCTGTTTCGCGCGCTGCGCGCGGGCGGTTTTCACCAGCCGTATTCGGTGCCTGCGGTGGCTTCGTCAGAAGAGAATTGGACGCTCAGGGAATGTGGAACCATTTAACCGCCTGAAGGGATGCGAGATGCAGAATCAACCGACCGAACGGGACTTCGACCCATTGGCTCCTGAGACCTTCGATTCCGCTCATGAGGAATATGCGCGGCTGCGGGCGCAATGTCCGGTAGCCCACACCGACCGCTGGAACGGCTTTTGGGCGTTGACCGGCTTCGAGGATGTAGCGCGTGTGCTGGCCGAGCCGGAAACCTTTATTACCTCGGTCCAAAACGTGGTCCCCAAGGTCTCATTTACCGGGCGCCGGCCGCCGCTGCACCTCGACCCGCCCGAGCATACTCCCTATCGCCGCGCGCTGAATCCGCTTTTCAGCCAGGCCCGCATGGCTGCGCTGGAAACGCCCTTGCGCGCGTACGCCGTGGAAAAGCTGGCGCCATTGATCGAACGCGGCTCTTGCGACATCGTGGAGGATTTTTCCGTCGCCTATCCCGTACACGCTTTCGGATTGTTCCTGAACGTGAGCGCAGAAGAGATGCGCGAAGTTGCAGAGGTTGCCGTCGTCTATAACCGCGCCGTGCAGGAAGCAGTGGACGAGGAGGTGAAACGAACCAGCCTGATGCTCTACGACATTGCACGCCGCCTGATCGAAGACCGCAAGCGCAATCCGCGCGATCCGGCTGTGGACCCAACCAGTGCCCTGCTTGCCGCCAAAGATCTCGACGCAAACCCGCTGCCCGACGGTTTGATCCTCGGCACCATTCGCCAGGTTCTCGTGGTGGGCATTATTGCACCCAGCGTTACCATCGGCAGTTTTGTGATTCATCTTTGCCGCCACCAGGAACTGCAGGACGAGTTGCGCGCTCATCCCGAGAAGCTCCCGGCGGCGATCGAGGAACTGCTGAGGCTTTATACGCCCTACCGCGGCTTTGCCCGAACTGCCAATAAGGACGTTGAGATTGGCGGCAGGACAATCCGCAAGGATGAACCCATTGCGCTGCTCTACGCTTCGGCCAACCGTGACGAAAAAGTCTTCGAGCAAGCGGATGTGTTCCGCCTGGACCGCGCTCGCAAGGATCACTTGGCCTTCGGCCGCGGGCCGCATCAGTGCCTGGGCTCACCCATGGCGCGCATGGAACTGCTCATCGCACTGGAAGAACTGCTGCGTATGACGAAGCGCATCGAACTCAACGGAAGCATCCGCGCCACGCGTTGGCCGGAGTATGGCGCCTTATCGGTCCCGGTGCGCTTCGTGGCTTAGAGCCTGTGTTCGGTGCGTGCAATCACCTCGTCCTGCATGGGCTTATTGAGCATGACGAAATAGGCGCTGTAGCCGGCCACGCGCACCACAATGTTGCGGAATTTTTCCGGTTCGGCTTGCGCTGCCAGGAGCGTCTCGCGCGTGACTACGTTGAATTGGATATGCTTGCCCCCGCGGCTGAAGTAGGTGCGCAGCAGCCCCGCCAATTTCTCCAGATCGGACGGAGTGGCCAGCGCCGTGGGATGAAACTTCAGATTCATCAGCGTGGCCTGGTAGGGATCCTGGTCGATCTTTAGGGCGCTGCGCAGAACCGCGGTTGGCCCGTGCGCGTCCCGGCCCTGCATCGGAGAAACCGTTCCGTCGGCACAGATCTCGTGAGCCCGCCGGCCATCCGGCGTGGCGCCGGTCAGCGCGCCGCCCGGCTGGTGCGAGGTGATCGAGATGGCGGTCGCCTTGTGCGTGCTGCCGAATGAGGTCGGCAGCTCATCGGCCGTCTTCACCCAGAAGGCATACAGATCCCTCACGATCAAGTCCACACGCTCGTCGCCGTTGCCGTACTTTGGCGCCGCCAGGCACATCTTGTGAATCTCCTCGTACCCTTCCCAGTCGGCTTGCAGAGCTTCGCAGAGAGTCTTCATCGAAACTTTCTTCTCCTCGAAGACCAGTTGTCGCACCGCGGCCAGTGAGTCCGCCACATTGATCATCCCCACAGGATTTAGCACAGCGCCGTTCTCAAACGGCATCTTGCGGTCCAGCGTGTCCCGCCCGCAGGCCACGCCATCTTCCATCAGCGAGGCGCGGAAGGGATCGGGGAACAGCTCCCGCTGCACCAGCAGTTCGATATTGTCCTTTTCCGCCGCCAGCTCCATAAAGTGCCTCAACTGGCGCAGAAAAGCCGTGTAGAACTCTTCGTAACTCGCGAAGTCGTCCCATGCGCCGGTGCGCAGGCCCACCTCCATGCCGGTGTTCGGATCGATGCCGTTGCGGCGGAAGATATCGAATACCAGCGGCACCACGAACATGCCCACCGCGCTGGTGCGAGAGCGGCCCGGCAGGTTGGCGTCAAGGCAGCCGGTCAATACATACTCGCGGGCCTCTGCGGCAGGAATCCCGTAGCGCGTGAAGAACTCAATGTAGCTCTTGTCGCCGACAAACGCCGGCATCCCGATTCCCATCCGTACCACTTCCAGGGCCTTCATCAGCAGCGCCTGTGGCGTGCCCTCATGCACGCGCAAAGTCAGCGTATGATGCGGCGTGGGAACCTCGCGCGCTGCTTCGAGGAGCAAATAGGTGAGCTCGTTGGTGGCATCCCGGCCATCGCTGGTCATGCCGCCGATCGTCCAGTTGTGCCACTTGGCCATGCCCGCATTCTTTTTGCGGTTCAGCTTGCCGCTGGTCCGGTTCAGCTGCATGTCCTTCAGCCGCAGGCACTCAAGCAGTTCCAGCGCCTCGTCGTCCGTGATTCGGCCCGCATCCTTGTCTGCGCGATAGAACGGATACATATATTGATCGAAGCGCCCGGCCGCGGTGGTCGGCGAAGGCGAAACTATCAGAAAGATGAACCAGAACGACTGCAGCGCCTCGTAGAAGGTGCGCGCCGGGAACTCGGGAACCCGCCGGCAGGTCTCGGCAATCCGCTCCAGCTCGCGCCGACGTTCCGGGCGCGTCTCTTCGGTGGCCATCTGCTCGGCCAGCGCGGCATAGCGATGAGCCAACTGAATCGCCGCGCGATGAACCAGGATGACAGAGCGCAGGTATATCTCCCGCTTGACACAATCCTCAGCATCGTAGCGCAGATTCCTGAGCGTTTCCTCGGCTTCGTCCACGATAGCCTTGAGTCCGCCGTTCAGCACGCGGGGGAACTCGACGCACATCAGGAAAAAGCCAGGCCCCAGCCCCAGTCCGGATTGCGCGTAACCGCCACCGGAACCCTCTTTGGTGCTCTTCCACGGCGGCAACACGACTCCAGAGCGCATGAACGGCCAAAGCCGTTCGTGGCCGCCGACAAACTCGCTCATGCCGCCGACCAGCGTCCTGGGCCGGCGTCCGGCGTTCAATTGCTGCAATTCGCGCTCGTCCTCCGGTGTGATCCGAAAGTTTTCCTCCTTGAGCGCATCCACCTCGTCCTGGGTCCAAATGCCATACTCCGGATCGATCTCCAGGCCCATGGGCTTGCTGGAGCCCTGGCCCACTATCAACTCGTCCTCTTCGATAAAGATCGGAATCCGTTCAAGGATGGCGACCAGAGTCTTGGCCCGCCGGAACATCATCGGGTCGCCGTCGGTTGCGGCGTACACCTCGCAGGCGATCCGCAGCTTTTCAATGCAAATCGGATAGTTCTCCACTTGCACTGCCCGCGCCAGCCTTTCCACCCTTGCTGTCATGGCTCACCCCTCCGGCTGAACCGCCGTCCTTTAGGATACACTATATATTCATATTGTATACGGTGGGGCAACTCCCATATACTCTAGGACAATTCCCAGACTTATGATGGGTAGGACACGAATTCGCGGGTATCCGCTTTTTGTTCCGATCCCAGGTCGTTTGAAGGTAATCATGATCGCGACAGAAATCCAGAATCCCGCGCAGGATCAGACATCGAAAGCCTGGCTTCTGCCTTACATCATCACGCTGCTTGCCATGTTGACCATGATGATGTCGATCATGGGCTATGCGCCGCTGACGCCTCAGATTGTGCAGGAATTCAGGCTCTCCTACACTCAGCTCGGACTTTTCACCGGGGCCTACGGCCTCATGTCGATCATGCTCAGTGTGCCGGCCGGCATGGCGGTTCACAAGTTCACTGAGAAGCGGGTGCTGTTTCTGGGGTTGGTCGTTTCGTGTATTGGAATCGCGCTGTTCAGCCGGGCGATCGGATTCGTCACCGCATTCCTGTCTCTGATCGTGTGGTATGCAGGCTTTCGCTTTGCGTTTGTCGGCGTTCTTGCAGCCCTCACATTCACCTGCCCCCCGGCTTGGCGCGGCCGCTCCTTTGGCATTCTCGGCGCCATGTCATCGATCGGAGTCATCATCGGAGCGCCCTTCGGCGGCTATATCGGAAAGGCCCTTGGCTGGAGAGTAGCGATGATCGGCTTCGCCTGTGTCGCCTGTGTCGCCGCCATCTGTTTTCAGTTTCTCTATCGCCGCACAGTCGATGAGCCGGGCACGCCGGTTCATGCTGAAGCCAGGGCCGCTCACAAGCGCGCGCAGAAGAGCCCTTTCCGCATGTCTCGCGCCTGGGGACTGGCTTGCGTCGTGGGCATGCTAGGCTTGCCTTCGTTCACCATCACCTTCTTCGCTCCCTCGGCCGGAAAGATGCTCTTCCATCTCGATGGCGTCACTATCGGACTCATGCTCAGCGCGGGATACGTTTGCGCGGTCATCGTCAACCTGATCGGCGGCTATCTGATGGACCGCTTCGATAAGATGCTGGTGCTCTTTTTTATCGAGGTGCTGATGATTCCCGCCGCGCTGATCATGAACCTGCATTCGCTGCCGGCCTTCTACATCTCGGCTGCGCTGATCATCGCCCTCAGCTTCACGGCCACAAACCTCGGCTACGGACTCTGTGGCGAGTTGCGCGGTTCGCAAACTGCCAATGTAGTAGGCATGGTTAGCCTCGGAGCAGGCTTCTTCGGCTATGTGGGGCCGCAGGTGCTTGGCGTGCTCAGAGACGTCAGCGGAACCTTTACGGCAGGATGGTACTTCATCGCATTCATCTCTGCGGCAACTGCCATTGGAGCGCTTCTTCTCAGAAGGGTGCATTGGGACGTGGCCGGCGCTCCTGCCGTCGAGGCTGTGCAATGACCGCTTCACGCGATTCCTGGCGCGCCGTAACTGGCGCCATCTTTAACATCCAGCCCTACTCGATTCACGACGGACCGGGAATACGCACCACCATCTTCCTCAAGGGCTGTCCACTCAACTGCTGGTGGTGCCAGAATCCTGAGTCGCGCGCCGTGCGCCCGCAGCTATTCTTCGACGCGCAAAGATGCGCCGGATGCGGCGCCTGCGTGGTGGTCTGCCCGACTGGCGCGATTACGCTCCACGACGGCCGCTCGTTCACTGATCGAACTCTCTGCGATGGCTCTGGCCGATGCGTCGAGGTCTGCCCGAACCAGGCGCGGACCCTCATGGGCCGCGCGATCACCGCCGGCGAGGCATTTGACGAAGCCTCAGCCGACGCCATCTTTTTCTCCGAATCCGGCGGCGGCATCACCCTCAGCGGAGGCGAGCCGCTGCAGCAGCCCAGGTTCTCTCGATCGCTCCTCGAGCTCTGCCGCGAGCAAGGAATCCACACAGCGGTCGATACCAGCGGCCACGCGCCCTGGCCGGTTGTCCGCGAATTGATCGAGCGCGCCAATCTGGTGCTCTACGACATCAAGCACATGGATCCGGCCGCACACCTGAACGCCACCGGCGTCTCCAATAAATTGATCCTCGAAAATGCTGTAAGGATCTATCGCGACCTGCCCATCCCCATGCGCATTCGCGTTCCGGTTGTCCCGGGCATGAACGATTCAATCGAAAACATCGAAGCCACGGCGCGATTCGTAGCCCAGGAACTGGGCGGCTCGGCGCCCATGCACCTGATTCCCTATCACCGCCTCGGTGCTTCCAAGTACGAACTGCTGGAGATCCATGGCGGGCGCGAAAGCGTTGTGCCCACACCCGCACATATGGAGGAACTCTGCGCCCGTGTCGCTTCCTTCGGAATCGAAACCGTGATTGGCGGGTAACGCATACGGAACGGTATGCGGCTCAGATCTCTGGGACACTGAGCGGCTGGAACAGGGTGCGTTGCTCAGACAGATGTGTCTGGCCCACGCGCCCACGGCGTCAAGGGGGAACAGGATGAGCAGTTTTGGCAGGAAGAAATCCTCCACTGAGCGGTACTCTACCCCTGCACTTGATGTTTACGATCCGTTCTGCCTCTGATTCCTGCCCGGAAAATGCGGTTTCAGCCCAGCTGGGCCTCGATGCTCTCCAGAAATGCGGAGATATCGTGGGGAAGGCCCGCCTCCTGCTCGCGCAGAGCAAATTGCTCCAGCCGGTCCCGCTGGCCGGCATCGATGTGCGCCGAAAGTACGGCGGCGGCGCGTTCGGCATCGCCGTCTGCAATGGCGGCGATTACGTTGACATGGTCCCGATGGATATCTCTGATGTTCTCCGCTTTGTGACCAACCTTGCGCATGGCAAAGATGCGGATCAGCGATCGCAATTCGCTAACGATCTTCAGCATCCGGCGATTGCCGGCGGCCTGAAGAAGATAAGTGTGAAACGCGATGTCAGCCGCCTCATAGCGGTTGATCTCCTTCGCATCCAGCCCTGGCTTGTCTGACCGTTCCATCTCCTCGATCAGGCTCTCCATTTTGTCGGCCACCTGGCGCAGGTTATTCAATTCCGGGCTCCCGGTCAGGCGCCGCGTCGCCATCCGCACCGCCGCCACTTCAAGAGCCTTGCGCAGTTCGTAGATCTCCGCGATGTCGTGCCGGTTCAGTGTCACCACCACCACCCCCCGGCCCGGAACTTCCTCCAGCAGCCCTTCAGCCACCAGTTGCCGTATTGCCTCGCGCGCCGGGGTGCGACTGATCCCGAGTTCATTCGCAATGGGCAGTTCCGACACCGGATCGCCAGCTCTCAGGTCGCGCGACGCAATCTTCTTCTCGATGTGCAGATAGGCCATCTGGCGCATTGAGAGCTTGCTCTTCGACGCGGACTTTGCCTTCGCGGATTTCACGGTCCTAAGCATAGCAGAAACCTTGCCGCACCCGTTCCACGCCGCCGTTCACCGGCGTGCGGGGAGCTTTTCCAGAAACTCCTCGACTGTGCGGCGCTTGGCAACCGGATCCCAGCCGCGAGCGTCGACCATGTCCGCGTGGATGGGCAGTACAGCGATGCCGGCTTTTTCGAGAGCCCGCTCGATAAAAAGATTGCCGGTGGCCGATGGCCTGGTGCCGAGCGGGCGGAGCACGAGTGCGGCGTCGATGTGGTGGCGGAGGGCCTGATCGACGATCCATTCGTTAGCCCAGGGTGGGTTGTGCAACTGCTCATTCATGCTGACTGTGCGACTGGCCAGGGCTTTAAGCGGATCG
>JAJXXG010001018.1 GCA_021781255.1 Acidobacteriota bacterium | reverse complement strand
GTCGCGATCCCGCGCGACAACGAAAACGATCGCTTTCCGATGTGGATCGGGAATACGGTCTATTTCGTCTCCGACCGCAGCGGTCACTACGCGCTCTACTCGTACGACACGCGTAACCGCGCGGTCAAACAGCTCGTCGCCAATCCGCGCTGCAATCTCCGCTCCATAGCCCCAGCTCAGCATGTCCTCGTGGGCCATGATGACGCGGCTCGTCTTGCGAACCGAGGTGGCAATTGCCTCCCAGTCATAGGGACTCAGCGTGCGCAGGTCCAGAATCTCCACATCGATGCCATGCTCGTGATGCGCTTTCTCCGCGGCCTGCAAGGCGCGCGGCACCACGGCCCCGTAGGTGATGAGCGTGATGTGCTTACCCGGCCGCACCACCTTGGCCTTGCCGAACGGTATGGCAAAATCCGGTCCCGGATACGCGGCGCGGCCATAGGTCTCGCGATACAACCGTTTGTGCTCCAGAAACAGCACCGGGTCATCGCAGCGTATCGCCGTGCGCAGCAGTCCATTCGCGTCCAGGGCATTCGACGGAAAGACCACGCGAAGCCCCGGGATATGCGTAAAGATGCTTTCGCCCGACTGCGAGTGATAAATAGAGCCGCCCGTAAGGTAGCCGCCGATCGGCACGCGCATCACCACCGGAGCGGCCCAGGTGCCGTTCGAGCGCCAGCGCATCAGCGCAAGCTCGTTGCGGATCTGGTGCATGGCGGGCCAGATGTAGTCGAAGAACTGTATCTCCACCACCGGCTTCATGCCGCGCACGGCGTAACCGATGGCGCGGCCCACAATGTTGGCCTCGGCCAGCGGAGAGTTGAAGACACGCTCCGAGCCAAATTCCGTCTGCAATCCGGCCGTGAGCTTGAAGACGCCTCCCTTGCCCTTCACTTCCTGCAGGGCCTGCTCACGACTGGCGTCCGCTACGTCTTCCCCGTAGATCACGATGCGCGGATCGTGCCGCATCTCATCATGCAGGCAGGCATTGATGAGATCGGCCATGGTGCGCGGACCACTGCCCTTGCCTCCGGCAGGCTTGTCCGCACCCGCTGCGCCAATCTGCTCGGTAGCAAACGCTGCATGGATCGGATTCAGATCCTCAGAGTACACGTGGCGCGTAATCCCCGAGACGGCCGGCAGCGGAGCCTCAAGCGCGCGTTCGGCGGCCTCAGCCACCTCCCGGTCCACCGCCTGCTCCAGTTCGTTGATCTGTTCCGCGGTCAGAATGCCCTCGCGCAACAGCCGCATCTGCATCTTGGTAATGGGGTCGCGCAGCGCATCGGCCTCGCGTTCAGCGGCAGACCGATAAAGCTTGTCGTCATCCGAGAGAGAGTGGGAGTAGGGCCGAATGACATGCCCGTGCACAAACGCCGGACCATGACCGGCGCGGCAGTGCCTGGCCGCATTCTGAAAGGCGCGCAGACACGCCTCAGGGTCCGTGCCATCCACCTCAACAAAATGGAAGTTCGGGAAATTGGCCACCAGCTTGGAGATATTGCCGCCCGGCGTATTCACTTCCACCGGCACGCTGATGGCATAGCCGTTGTCTTCCACGCAGAAGATGACCGGCAGCTTCTTGTTGGAGGCGGTATTGATCGCCTCCCAGAACTCGCCCTGCGAAGTTGACCCTTCGCCCAGGGCGGTAAAAACGACCTCGTCCCCGTGGAACTCCACATCATGAAAGGCGCGATAGTCGCCGGCGTTCTTTGCGCTCGCCTCCGGATGCCGGCTGAAGTAGCGCCCGGCCTCCGAACAGCCCACGGCATGCAGCACCTGCGTGGTGGTCGAGGAGGAAGTGCTGACAATGTGCAGTGCCCGGCTGCTCCAGTGGGTGGGCATCTGCCGTCCACCGCTGGCCGGATCCGTCGCAGCCCCTACAGCCTGCAAAAACATGTCATGCGGGGAAACACCCAGCGCCAGGCAAAGCGCACGGTCGCGATAGTAAGGGAAGAACCAGTCATGACCGGGCCGCAACGCCAGCGCGGCGCCCACCTGCAGGGCTTCATGCCCGGCGGCTGAAATCTGGAAAAAGATCTTTTGCTGGCGCTTGAGAAGTATCTCGCGATCGTCTACCTGGCGCGATAGATACATCAGCCTGTAGATCTCGATTAACTGCTGCGGAGTCAGGCTGCCTTCGTTGCTAAACGCCTGTGGCGCCCGTGCGCTGGAAACCGCAAGTCCCATTTCCGTTACTCCAGATTTCAGGTTCTACTACTGCAAAACCATCCCTGATTGTAACAACCTTTCCCCGGGACATTGCCATCCTCTCTTCTCAGGTCTCTCGACTGCAAGCCTGATTTTCACTCCGTCGGTTCGGTAAACATGCCACGGAACGGACTGCCTCCGCCAACCGTCAGAATCATCTTCTCTCGGACGCTGCGTGCCAGCTTCTCAATGCGAGCCACTTTGCGTATCTGGTCCGGGGTCAGCGTCTCAGAGCCGGCCGCCTCCAGTTCGGCATTCAACTCCTTTGCGAGCTTGAGCAACCGGTTCGTATCGGCAACCAGATCCTTCTGCCGTTCCGCATTCATGGCGCGCAACTGCTTGTGACTGAATGCCGGATTGTGGTCCACATCGTCATCAAAAGGCGATTGGGGCCTCTGCGGAGATGTTTTCTGCACGATCTGTGGACCCGGTTCCGGTACCCCTCGTGCGCCGGTAAAGGCCAGCAGCAGAAGCACTCCCGCGAGCCACGTTCCCACGCGCATCCCAATACGGTAAGAGAAAGCCCCTTCTGCCCGCTGCCGCCTGTTTTGCACCAAATACATATTGAACGACCCCGAAGAACCTGCTGCCGGATGCCCACTCCACAACCCTGCTAGCCCGGCCCACCGCTGTACTTTGATCTCTCCCGTACAGCTCGCGCCAGCTTCTCGATCTCCTGCGCTTTTCGCACCACTGAGACGGACAACATGTCCTTGTTCGTCTTATCCACTTCGGCCTTTAAGGCCACCGCCAGGGCAAGCAGCTTTTCGCTGTCCATCTTCGCCTCCGGCTTGCTCCCCGGTTGCGCCGTATGCCCTGTTTCCGCGCCGTTTGTGGCGTGCGCCGCCGTCGCCACTGGAGAGGCCTGAGGCGCAGTAGCCCGCCCTGCAACCTCCGCCTGCGTGGCCGCGACCACCGCATCGCCGCGCATGTAGCCTGCCACAAGAGCTATCGCCAGCAGGCTGGGCAGCCCGGCAAACATCAGCATTCGGAGCCTCTGCCCGCCCGCAGTTTGAGTAGGCTTGCCGCTCTGTGGCTTCCGCCTTGCCATACGCTGCATAACCACCTCGAGGCGCCGCGCCCATTCCCTGCGCCACGGCACCATCTTCCACGAGCGCTATGCTTTGGCCCGCACCGGCGCCGATTCGCGGATGCGCCGATGAGGAGTGCCGGACAGCAACCCGCCTACCCACTCTCTCCACGCGCTAATCTTGAATCGGAACACGATCCGGCACAGCTTCCTTCTTGCTGCGCACAGTATAGATAGAAAGAGGAGAGTTGGTATGATTCCGTTTCTTTTTGCGGCAGGAACAGGCATCTTTGCCCAAGGCCGATTCCTGGGCAAGGTGCTCGATGAGTGGGTTGACGATACCCAGGAGTTCCTCCACGTCAAGCTGCCTCACCTGATCGTGGTGGCCATCATCGCTTTTGTACTCAATCGCTTGCTGCGCATGATCACGGCCCGGATGATCCACATCGCCGAGCAGCATGCCGCGGGGCAGAACCGGGTGGCGCAGGTCAAGACGCTGGCCGGAGTCATCCGGACCACAGGCATTGCCATCATCTCCGCCATCGTCAGCCTGCAGTTCCTTGACGCCGTGGGCGTTGACCTGGCTCCGCTGCTGGCATCGGCGGGCATCGCCGGCGTGGCCATCGGTCTGGCTGCGCAGAACATCGTGCGCGATATGCTGAATGGCATGCTGATCCTGATCGAAGATCAGTTCAATGTGGGAGATACGGTCAAGCTGGCCGGCGTGTCGGGCGTGGTGGAGGGAATGACACTGCGCAAGACCACTGTCCGCGATACCGACGGCACCCTGTACATCATTCCCAACTCACAGATCTCCACCGTCGCCAACCAGAGCATCGACTACTCCATCGCCACCATCAACGTCAGCGTGGACTACTCCGCCAATCCGGACGCGGTGCTGGAACTGCTCAAAGGGATCGCGGCCGACATCCGCAACCAGGAGGAGTTCCGCAACCTGTTCGTCGCCGACCCTCAAATCCTAGGCGTGGAAGCCGTCAAGGGATCGGAGATGATCTTCCCCGTCATCTTCAAGACGCGCGCCACCAAACAGTACGCTCCGGTGCGCGAGTTCCGGCGCCGCGTCCGCCTGGCACTGGAGGAACGCCAACTTCTGCCCGGCGATCCCTACCGCGTCTTCAACTGGATTGCGGACACGGCAACGGGCATCCGCAAAAGGCCGACGAACGGCGGACAGAAGGAAATCGATCCGACAGCCATTCGTCCGCCAGAGACCAATCCCTTCAGCGGCGAATAAGCGAATAAGACAGTCCTCAGGCGCCTTTCTCGATTGCCCGAAGCAGCGCTTCTGCGTCCGTAATCGGGGGCAGGCAGGTCCGGCCAAGGCAGGCCACGGCCCATGCCTCCGCGCCGGCCGGAGCCGGCATCTGCAACAGCATCTTCGCCAGCGCCGGAGGCAGGCCGTCCTCAACCAGTTGCGACGGCGCAAGCCGGATGACCGTCTTGTTCACGGCGAATCCGGCAACCGCCGTTGCCTCAAGACGGTCCGCAGCCGCGCCTGTGCCCACCACCACGATCTGCATGGGGTCCAGCAGCAGACGCTCCAGCGCCAGGCCATAGCTGCCGGCATACAGCCCAAAGTGCTCCACAATGCCGGCAAAGGATCCAAGAGTATCCTCGGCAATCTCGCGATACTCTTCGCGGTCGCTCAGAGTCTCCAGGCGCAACAATGCAGCAGCGGCAGTTGGATTTCCGGCAGGCGTTGGCGCATCCTGCAGCGGCTTGCGCCGCGCCGCAAGAGCGCCCAGCGGCAGCGCGCCCTCCGCAGGCGCGGCCGTGTCATAAAAAGCGCCGGCAACGCGATCATAAAAGCGGGCAATCATGGCATCGGCCAGCTTGACGGCAGCCGTGTAGAAGCGCATCTCTCCGGTGGCGATCCACGCCTCAACGCAGGCATGAATCGTGAATGCATAATCGTCCAGCGTGCCGGGAATCTTCTGCGCTGGAGCCGCGCCATCGTGGTACGCAATCACATGATGCAGCAGCGCATCTCCGTCCCACGCCTCGCTCAGCAGGCGAGACAGCGTGAGCAGCGCAAACTCACGGGCAGAGTCCATCCGCAGCACACGAGCCGTTTCCAGATAGGCTGAGACCGCCATCGCATTCCAGCCCGTATACAGCGTGCGGTCAATAAACGGCGTCGGACGCTGCGCGCGCGCAGCCAGCAGCTTCTGTTGCGCAGACGCGATCAGTTCCTGCAACTCGCCCACGCTCTTCACGGATCTTTCCGCCAGCTCCTGCACCGTGTACTTGCGATGCAGAACGTTCTTCGCGGGGTTGTGATGCATGTCGCCCAGCTCGCCAATGTCCCAGTAGCGCTCGGCGACTTCCATTTCAGCGGGACTCAGAATTGCGCGGGCCTCTGCCTGCGTCCAGGTAAAGTAATCGCCGTCATCCTCAAGATTGATATCGGCATCCTGCGAGGCGAAGAATCCGCCTCGCTCGCGATCCGTCATCGTTGCATCAAACCATGCCACAATCTCGCGTGCCGTCTGGCGAAGGTCCTCGCGCACAAAACTCTGGAACCCGTGCACATAGGTGCGCAGCAGTTCCGTATTGTCGTAGAGCATCTTCTCAAAGTGCGGCACCACCCAGCGTTCATCCACGCTGTAGCGATGGAAGCCCCCGGCAAGCTGGTCGTAAACGCCGCCTTTGGCCATCTTCTCCAGCGTTACCAGAAAGGCATTGCCGGCCTGCGCGTTGCCGCGATGCAGCGCAAGCTCCAGCAGCAAGTCCAGCGCCGCTGGATGGGGAAACTTGGGTTGCGCTCCGAATCCGCCATTGCGCGCGTCAAACTGCGCCAGCGCGGAGCCGGCAATCTTGTCGACCAGCGAAAGCGTCAGATCGGCTCCCCGGCCCGAGAAGCTTTCGTTGTGTTCAATCGCAGCCATCACGCTGGCAGCCGACTCCAGCGCCTCCTCGCGCCGGTCACGCCACACCTGCGCCATGGTCAGCAGCACACGACCAAAGCCCGGCCGGCCGTAGCGATCGTCCCGCGGGAAATAGGTGCCGCCAAAGTACGGGCGTCCATCCGGCGTCAGAAATGCGGTCAGCGGCCATCCACCCTGCCCGCTGATAGCGGACACCGCCGCCTGGTAGCGCGTATCCACATCCGGACGCTCGTCGCGATCCACCTTGACGGCGATGTAGTGGTCATTGATGACTCGCGCAATCTCAGGATCTTCATACGACTCACGGTCCATCACATGGCACCAGTGGCACCACACCGCGCCAATGTCCAGCAGGATTGGCTTGTTTTCATCCCGCGCCAGAGAAAATGCCTCCGGGCCCCATGCGTGCCACCGCACTGGCTGATGCCGCGCTGAGCGCAGGTAAGAGGAGGCTGCATGTTCCAGTTGATTCGAAGCACCGTGAGTTGGGGAAGAATCCGCTTGCATGGGCTGAGCATACATGGAAAGAGCCCGAAGCGGCCAGCGCTCCGGGCTCCATGCAAATTCGCAATCTGTGCGAGAGCAGCGGCTCTTATGCTTTGGCCAGCTCAGCCTGGATGGCTGCGACAAGCTCCGGCGCGTCGGGCGCGGTGTCCGGAGCAAAGCGCTGCACCACCTCGCCGGAACGGCTTACCAGAAACTTCTCAAAGTTCCACAGAATCTCCGGCTCCTGGTTAGGCTCGATGCCGTACCCGCGCAGCTTTTGCGCAAACGGTACCTCTGCCACGCTCACAGCCTTGGGCTGTGCCGCAATCAGCGTGGCATACAGGGGATGCTTCTCCGCGCCGACCACGGTGATCTTACTGTACATGGGAAACTTGACGCCATAATTCGAGGTGCAAAAGGTCTGGATCTCCTCGTCTGTGCCCGGCTCCTGGCTCTTGAAGTCATTGGCCGGAAAGCCGGTAATCGCCAGCCCCTGACCACGGAATCGTTCGTACAGATTCTCCAGCCCCTCATACTGCGGCGTCAGGCCGCACTTGGAAGCCACATTTACCACCAGCAGAACTTTGCCTTTGAACTCTGCAAGCGATGCCTCTTCGCCGCTGATCTTGCGAACGGGGATGTCATAGATGGATGCACTCATGCTGTTTCTCCTTCGCTTCGAACTGTGTATTTAGTACACGGTGGATATCGCCGACCTCAGGCCAGCAGCTTCTTTGCCACCTGGATGTACAACTCAACTGCCTCAAGCAGTTCCTTCTTGGCCAGCTTCTCAAAGGGCGTGTGCGCCACGTGGATGGATCCCGGTCCAAGCAGCAGAGGTTCGCCCCAGTTGCTCAACTGCGGAATGTCCGTCGTAAACTTGGCGATCATGGTCGGCAAACCCTCCACTGCGCGCAAGCGCACAAAGGGAATCTCAAGCGTGAAATCCACGTCTGCCAGGCCCGCGGTGGCGTCCAGCAGGGCTTTGCGCACGGGGGCCGAGTCCCCTACCAGCCGCACCAGCACCTGCGCCTCTGCCTTGTCCGCAATCACGTTGGGAGCGTATCCGCCATGCACCTGGCCGATGTTCAAGGTGCTCGGTCCCACGTCCTCCGTCACGGGCAACTCCAGTGCCAGCAATTTGCCCAGTGCTTCCACCAGCTTGTGAACCGCGCTGTCTCCGAGTTCGGGATACGCCGAGTGCGCCATCTTGCCGGTAGACTTGAGCACCGCGCGCAGAGCACCCTTTGAGGCCAGGGCCAGGCGATTATCGGTCGGCTCACCGTTGATCAGGTATCGGCTTCCCTTTGGCTTCAGGTTGGCCACCTTGGCGCCAGCGGAATCCCGCTCCTCGCCAGAGACAAAGAGCAACCCGACGCGCAATCCCGACGCGCGGAGCGACTCGGCTGCCGCAACTTGCGCGGCAATGATTCCCTTGGCATCTGAGACGCCGCGACCGTACAGGAACTCCGCATCCTCCCTGTAGGGGATGTAGGGCGGAACCGTGTCCATATGCGTGGAGAAAACAAGTTCCGGAGTCTGCCCCGCGATGCCTGCATACACATTCCAGCGCGGGCCGGCGTTCGCGCTCTCCGGCGGCTGCGGTACCGCGGTCTTCTCTGCATCCCAGCCACGAGCAGACAGAAAATTCGCCAGAAAATCGCCCACAGCGCCTTCGTGGTAGGTGGTGGACTCAATTTCGACAAGCTGCCGGGTGAACTGTATCGGATCAAGCGGAGAGATTTCGGACATGATACTGCCAGAATACCTTACGTAACTCAGCCGCTATTTTGAAGTTATGGAACTTCTGCCACCGAAACGGGGCTGCCTTTTGACGTTCTTGAACGATTTACTTCAGCCGGATTCGTTCCCGTCCGATGGCAGGTGAGCGCGTAATATAGTTTTCAGGATGATGAACATGCTCTCCGCAGCCCTCCCGAGCGAACAACCCGGGCATGCCAAACTGCGCAGCGTTGCACTGCGCGGTCCCGCGGGCCGTCTGGAAGCTGTTCTGAACGAGGGCAGGCCCGACGCGCCATATGCCGCGTTGGTGTGTCATCCGCATCCCAAGGGCGGCGGCACCATGCACAACAAGGTGGTGTACCACGCCATGAAGACCCTGAACGCCCCGGAGTGGGGCTTCGGCTGCCCGGTGCTTCGGTTCAACTTTCGCGGAACGGGCCTGAGCGAGGGCAGCCACGATGGACGGGCAGAAAGCGAAGATGTGCTGGCTGCGATGCGCTGGCTTGAAAACGCATTCAACCGTCCGCTTATTGTGGCAGGCTTCAGCTTTGGCGCGGCGATGGCGCTGCGCGCCTGCTGCCACGCGAGCCGCGCGGAGACGCACCCTCTGGTATCCGCACTCGTCGCACTCGGTTTGCCCACGCGGGCTGAGGGCCGGGAGTACCACTACGCCTTCCTGTCCGGATGTACAATCCCCAAATTATTTCTGAGCGGCGACAGCGACCAGTACGCATCCGCGGATGACCTGCGCCGGGCTGCTTCCATCGCGGCAGAGTCCAGCAGGCTGGTGCTGCTGCCGGGCGCCGATCATTTTTTTGCCGGTCAACTTGAGGCGATGCAGACTGCGCTCGCCCATTGGCTGAAGGAGCAAACGTCATGAGCCCAGTCAGCGATTCTGTTTACGATCTGCTGCACGCTGAAGCTTCTGAGATTTTTACCGGGGCTCTGGCGGCCTGCGATATCGCAACGGCCTTCGACCGCCGCATTCGTTTCAGCGGCAACACGCTGGAACGCCTGTTGCCCGATGGCATCGGACCGGAGACCATCAACCTCGCGGATTACAAGCGCATCTACGTAATCGCCATGGGCAAAGCAGCCGGCTCCATGGTGGATGTTCTGCTGGACCGTATGAAACGCCGCGCGGGTATGCGCGGAATCTGCTGCTCCAAGTACCTGCCTCAGAAGCGCAACTGGCGCTTTCGTTACTTCGAGGGCGGTCATCCCCTGCCCAACGACGACTCCTTTGCGGCAGCCCGCGCGGCGCTAGCCATGCTGAAGAAGGCCCGGAAGGATACGCTGGTTTTCTTCCTCATCTCCGGCGGCGGATCCGCCATGTTTGACCTTCCACTGGATGAGCAGATCAGCCTGGAAGACACCATGGCTTTCCACCAGGCACTGCTGGCCTCCGGTGCGCCAATCAACGAGATCAACACCTTGCGCAAACACTTTTCGGCGGTAAAGGGTGGGCGGCTGGCCATGGCCGCGCCAGAGGCCACCAAGGTCTCCATCCTCCTGCCGGACGTGCCCCTTCGCACACTCGACGCTCTCTCCTCTGGGCCCACCTCGCCCGACCAGTCCACGGTGGATGACGTGCGCGCCATCCTGGCAAAGTACGATCTCGCCAGCAAGCTGCCCGCCTCCGTTCGCAACTTTTTTGAGCGTGCCGACCTGCCGGAATCGCCGGGCAATAAAGGCTGGCGCCCCGGCTTTCTCCCCAAGCTGACGCGCGTGGGTTCGACCGTGCCGCGCAGCGTTACGGCTGCGGCCAACATGACCGGCGAGCACGAGGCGTTCCGCGATTCGGTATTCGAGCTACTGCTTTCGAGCCACGACCTGGTGGAAAATGCCCGGTCGCTGGCCCAGAAAGCCGGCTACTTTGTGGCAGTGGACAACTCCTGCGATGACTGGGATTACGCCGATGCCGCGCGCTATCTTCTCGAGCGCTTTCACGAGATGCGCAGGGACCACCCGCGTTTCTGCCTGATCTCTGCCGGCGAACTGACGGTAACCATGGACCGCGCACCGGGGGCTGGCGGGCGGAACCAGCAATTTGCACTGGCCTGTGCCTTCGATCTTGCTAAACATTCGGGGGAATTGCTTACTGTTCTGAGCGCCGGGTCAGATGGTATCGACGGCAATACCCAGACGGCAGGCGCCATCGCCGATCCCACGACCATGGCACGCGCTCGCTCGTTTGGCTTCGATCCCGAGGAGTCGCTGCGCAGCTTTAACGCCTGTCCGCTCTTCACCGCTCTCGGGGACTCCGTGGTAACCGGACCTACCGGGCATAACCTGCGCGACCTGCGCCTTCTCATCGCAGACAAGCGCTAGAAACGTAGTTTCTTCACTGAGCAATTTGCTTCCGCAGTTGGCGATTCGGGCCTACGTTGTAACATTAGCTTTTCAGCCTATTCTCGTTTCAGTTCAGGATTTCGCTCGTGGCTCGCAAAGCAACCCGTAAAGCAGTCGACAAGACGCCCGATATCCGCGCTGTAGCCGCATTGGCCAAGGTATCCATCGCGACCGTCTCTAGAACCATCAACGGCTCACCCGTGGTAAGTGACCGGTTGTCCAAGCGCGTCTGGCAGGCCATCGAGCAGCTGAACTACTTTCCGAATACGCAGGCGCGGAGCCTGGTCTCGGGCCGCAGCCGCATTCTTGGCATCATCGTTGAAAACATTACCAATCCGTTCTTCCCAGAGCTGATCCAGAGCTTTGAGGAGATTGCCGTGGCCAATGGATACGAGATCCTCGTCAGCTCTTCCAACAGCGATCCCGCCGTGCTGACCACCTGTGTCCGCCGCATGATTGAGCGCAAGGTGGAAGGCGTCGCGGTGCTTACCTTCGGCGAAGAAGAGACCGTGCTGGAGCATCTGACCTACCACGACATCCCAATCGTGCTGGCCGAGTTTCGCCTGGAAGATCCCAAGTCCAGCACCATCCTGCTGGACTACAGCACCGGGATTCACGCAGCCATCCATCACCTCGTTGAGTTGGGCCACCGCAAGATTGCGTACCTTGCCGGGCCACACGCACTGCATTCTGCGATCACGCGAGAGAACGATTTCCGGTCGGCAATGCAGTCAGTCAACCTGCCCATTCACAAGGATTGGATCATCGAGTGCAATCACACGCTCAAAGGCGGCGTGGCGGGCTTTGAGCAGTTGCAGAAGCTGCCCGAGCGCCCAACGGCCATTCTCTGCTCCAACGACATGACGGCGATCGGCGTGCTGCGGGCGGCATACATGCGCGGCCTCAACGTGCCCAAGGATCTCTCCGTCATTGGCTTGGACGATATCGACTTTGCCGAATTCACGCTGCCCCCGCTGACGACCATACGGCTCTCGCGCACTGATCTGGCGCGGGCGGCCTTTGAGGCGCTGCGCCTGCAGGCAGAGGAACCGGACAAGGCGAAGATCCAGCGCGAGTTCCTGGTTTCCACAAGTCTCGTACTGCGTGATTCCACTGGCGTTCCACCCGCGACTGCCAGGTCCTGACATCTCTCCACAGCCTGGCAAGTTGGCGTTTTCACCGCATGTTTGTCGCACAGCGCATTGATTCGCGCATGTCGACAATCTGCGCCCGGGTCGTTGTTGCAGCGGTACGCCGATCTGCGTAGATCTGCGATTCTCCAAAGCGAATCAAGGCGCGAAATCCGGGCGTCCCAAGCGCGCGCCACAGATGCGGCAGGAAGGCATCATCGCCGAACCAGCATAGCTCCTGCTCCGGTCTGCCGTTCTCCAGAACGTAGCAAACAGCCGCCGCAGTCACAGGCTCCGCTGCCCGCACGGCCGACTCAAACAGGCCTGAGTAAAAGGGCAGGACCGCCTCTCCATTGGTGCTTGTCCCCTCCGGGAAGAACAGCACCGGAATGCGAAGGCGAAAGCGCCGGACAATTTGGCGAGCGACAATGCGCGCACTTGCGCGGCTGGACCTGTCAATGAAGATGGTTCCTCCAGTCCGCGCGGCAAAGCCGAAAAGCGGCCATCGAGCCACCTCTATCTTTGAGACAAAGAAACACGGAATCGCGGCGCCGAAGATCAGTATGTCCAGATAGCTGAGATGATTGGCCACCACCACTCCGCGCACAGGGAGCGGCCCTTCCGCCGAGTACCGGATGCCGAGCCCGCTCAGCACACGCCGGCACGACACATGCAGCCAGTGCGCGCGCTGCTCTCCCGTGAGGCGCCCTCGCATGCGGATGCGTCCCAGGTCGATCAGGCAGTTTGCCAGAGCCAGACTCAGCGCCACAGCGCGCCGAAGTCGCAGTAACCTCACCTGCCGAGCGGCGCCAGAAAGCGATTCCGGGCGGAAGGCGACAACAACTTGAGATCGAGCAATGTCAGGAAGTCGATTGTGCCAAACGAGCGATCCCAAGCCGGCGGCGCACAGATGCGCGCTCCAATGGCCAGATATGTCTTGAGCAACTTGGGAACCTTGGTGGCCTCGGTTGGCGCAACTTCCTCAGGGCCGGACAATGGCTGCGTATCGTCGCCCTCACACTCGGTGGGACACGCGTACGCGGCGGTGGGTTCCGTCTCAAACTCCGGAGAGACACGATAGTTCTCAAGCTGACGATAGACTTGCCAACCATCCGCCGGGTCCATGGAGTTCAAGGAGGAGCAACCAATCAGGTAGCGCAATCCCATGTCATTAGCATACTGCGCAATGCCGCGCCACAGCAGGGTCAGAACCTCGGGCGTTCGATGCTCCCGGTCAATTGAAGCCCGGCCCAGTTCCAGAACCTCCGGCCTGAGCGGCTGATACGGCGCAAGATTGAACTCCTGCTCCGAGTAGTACCCCATGTGGCGAAGCGCGGTATCGCCGGACTGCATGCGATAGGTGCCCACCACGCGACGCTCCACCTTGTCTTCCACCAGCAGGTGCTCGCAGATCCAGTCAAACTCGTCCTCATCCAGGCCGGATTCGTACGAGCTCTCAAGTCCCTGGCCAAGTTCGATATTGAAGACCTTGAAGCGCAACCGGCATGCAGCCTCCCGGTCTTCGGCAGACTGCGCCAGCCGCAACCGGTAGCGGCCAACTTCTGCATGTATCGAGGAGCGAACCGGCGCAACCGCAAAAGGCGCCAAAGCGGCGCCACCCGGCATCTCTGCCAGAGTTGCGGAATGGGTTACCAGCGTGAACGGAACCTGTTGCCCTGTCTGGGAGATCACAGGCGTAGTATCCCGTCCGTGCTGTAAAAGGAACGTCAACCCACTGCAAATTCCCTGCGAATAGGCGCGCTTGCATGGCGCAAAATACCGCATGGCCCGACGCCGGTCGCGCATGGCAAGGCATCCAGACGCGCCTGCAACGCGAAACGGCCGAAGCCTGACTGCCACCCCGCAGTCCTGCTTCGGCCATCCCATACAAACGAATAAGCTAGTTGCGTTTGCTATACCGGATCATGCCGGCGAACTAAAAACCATCTCACGCCAGAACTTCCGGCTGTGAGCGATTCTTCGTCTACCGCGCAGCCGTCAAAGACGCGGCGGGGACCAGCATATCTTCCTTGCGCATAACCAGATTCGTGGCATTCAGGGTCGCCAGCTCAAAGCCATGGCCGTGCGTAATGGCATCCGTGGGGCAGGCCTCCACGCAATATCCGCAGAAGATGCATCGGTTGTAGTCGATGTTGTAGACCTTCGCGTAGCGCTCAGACGACGAGATGCGCTCCTGCTCCGTGTTGTCGGCAGCCTCAATGTAAATGCAGTTCGAGGGGCAGGCGGCTGCGCACAAATAGCACGCCACGCACTTTTCAAGCCCGTTCTCGTCGCGCTGCAGCACATGCGCGCCGCGAAAACGCTGCTGGAAGATGGCCCCACGCATGGGTCCCGGGCCATCGGGATAGTTCTCTACCTGGGTAGGCTCCAGCATCTCGCGAAAGGTGATGCTCATGCCCTTG
>JAJXXG010000070.1 GCA_021781255.1 Acidobacteriota bacterium | reverse complement strand
GCGGATCTTGTTTTTGAGAGCGCCAACCCGGACCCGCGCCTGATCCGCGCCATTCTTAACGTGGCCCAGCGCGTGCCCAGCCTGCGCATCGTTGTGGACCACCTTCCGCATGCTCCTATTCCTCCGGCACAAGCCGCGCGGCAGGAGTACCTGGCGAACCTGCGCCGTCTGGCGGAGTACCCAGGCGTCTTCGTCAAGCTCTCTGAGATTCCGGTTCTGCTGAACGGAAGGCTTGTGACCGATGCTGCCTACTATCGCCACTCGCTGGATGCCATCTGGGACCTCTTTGGAGAGGACCGCATCTTCTTTGGCAGCGACTGGCCGAACAGCGACCATGTGGCGCCGTTTGCGGAGACGCTTGCGATTGTTCGCGGATATATCGCACAGAAATCGCCTGCCGCGCAGGACAAGTACTATTTCCGCAACTCCATTGCCGCGTACAGATGGAAACCGAGGAGACCGGATCAGTCTGTTGCGTAGAAACGGATGGATCCGGTCTGCGGGAAACTTGCTGGAAGACCACTGCTGATGCTACGAGGTATCGAGCTTGCACATGGATCGCTCCACCATGATTCAGACACCATCTACGGCACAGCATGCAGCCACGGGGGACGTGCACGACGCGGAAGGTGAAGTGCCCAACGCGACGGATCGCGCCATTCGACGGGCGATGAAGCGCCTGACGCCTTACCTGATGCTGATGTATGTCGTCTCGTTCCTGGATCGGGCCAATATCAGCTTTGCCAAACAGGCGCTGCAAGCCAATGTGGGTATCTCAGAGAGCACGTACGCGCTGGCGGCAGGGCTGTTCTTTGTCAGCTACTCGCTCTGTGGATTTCCGAGCAATCTGATTCTGCATCGAATAGGCGCCAGGATCTGGATCTCGTTTCTGATGGTGAGCTGGGGCCTTGCTTCCATGGCTACGATGTTCGTGAGCGGTAGCACGTCGTTCTATGTGCTTCGCCTGATTTTGGGCGTGATGGAAGCGGGCTTCTTCCCCGGTGCAATTCTTTATCTCACGTACTGGTTTCCGAATCGCGTGCGCGGTCAGATCATGGGGCTCTTCTATCTGGGCGTGCCGGTTGCGCTTATCTTTGGCGGGCCGCTCTCAGGCCTGCTGCTCGACATGCGGCCGTGGGGACACCTGCAGAACTGGCAGTGGATGTTTCTGGTGGAGGGCTTTATGGCCGTTGCGCTGGGCGTCTCTTCGTTCTGGTATCTGGATGACAAGCCAGCCAGTGCGCGGTGGTTGCCGGAAGAGGAAAAGCAGGCATTGGTGCAGGCGCTCGGCCGGGAAGAAGCGAACCGCAGGGTTGCCGGTCCCGCACGGCTGCTGCCCATGCTGCGCGATCTGCGCGTGATGCAGTTTCTTCTGATTTATGCGCTGATCCAGATGAGCACCTATGGCGCCATCTTCTATCTGCCCACTGAGATATCCGCGCTGATTCACCGGCCTGCCGGATTTGTGGTGGGCCTTGTCTCCGCTATTCCCTGGCTCTGCGCGCTGGGCACCATTTATTGGCTGCCGCGCGCAGCAGACCGCTGGAATGCGCATCGCGTTTGCGCGGCAATGATTCTGCTGCTGTCGGGCATTGCCAGCTTTGTGTTTCCCACGTCCGGGCCGGGTGTGGGGCTGCTGGCGCTTTCCGTTGCTGTGTCAGGATTCATTGCAGTGCAGCCGCTGTTCTGGACCTTTCCCACCGGTTATCTTGCAGACCGGGCCGCGGCTGGCGGCATCGCGCTCATTGGCATGGGCAACCTTGGAGGATTTCTCGCGCCGAATATCAAGGTCTGGACCGACGAATATTTTTCTTCGCAGCGCGCCGGATTGTATCTGCTGGCAGCGTTCACGGTCCTCAATGCTGGCTTGATAGCATGGACACAAAAGCGCCGTACGGATACGAGCGTGCAGGCCGCCTGATGCCATGCACCACGATGCGGCGCGATGGAGCGGCTGCATAGCAACGCGGTTTTTGTGACGCAGCACGGCGTAAGCGTTTGTGTTGACGGCTGCAAAGATCGCGGATCGCAAAGCGGAAGATAGATTTGAAGTACGAGGCATGAGACCAGCATGAAAAGGGATGAGCCGGCAAAAACACAGCGGACACCGGAAGAGAGACTCGACGAGCTAGCGAAGGTTGCCATTCGGATTGGCCTTGGCCTGAAGGCCGGCCAGGAACTTGTGGTGACTGCGCCGATAGACGCGCTGCCCCTGGCGCGGCGCATTACGGCACAGGCATACCTTGCCGGTGCATCGCTGGTTACGACGCTTTACAGCGACGATGAGGCGACGCTGATGCGCTATCGTCTTGCACCGGATGCGAGTTTTGATTGCGCGTCCAAATGGCTTTATGACGGCATGGCTGCGGCTTACAAGAGCGGCGCAGCACGGCTGGCCATCACGGGCGCCAGTCCGCTATTGCTGTCGCAGGAAGATCCGGAGAAGGTGGGCCGCGCGAACAAGGCCGCCTCCATTGCCTATCGGCCGGCACTTGAGCTGATTACGCGCCACGAGATTAACTGGACCATCGTCGCCAGCGCCACGCCCGCCTGGGCATCAGCGATGTTTCCGGAGGACCAGCCCGATGTCGCTTTCAACAAGCTGTGGGATGCCATCTTTCAAACATCGCGCATTGATGTTGCCGATCCTGTTACGGCGTGGAAAGAGCACGATGCAGAGTTGCAGAGGCGTGCGGCCTTCCTGAATGAAAAGCGATACTCGACATTGCACTATCGCGGGCCCGGTACGGATTTTCGTCTTGGCCTGGCAGACGATCATCTCTGGATGGGCGGTGGGACGCGCGCAGGCAATGGCATTTATTGCATTCCGAATTTGCCCACGGAAGAGGTGTTTACCACGCCGCACAAGGATCGAGCCGAGGGCGTTGTGACGGCGAGCAAGCCGCTCTCTTACCAGGGAACGATGATTGAAGGAATCCGGGTTCGCTTTGAAGCAGGGCGCATTGTGGAAGCGCATGCCGACAGGGGCAATGACGTGTTGCAAAGGCTGCTGGATACGGACGAAGGCGCACGCCGGCTGGGAGAGGTTGCGCTGGTTCCGCACTCCTCGCCGATTGCGCACAGCGGCCTGCTCTTTTTCAACACGCTGTTTGATGAGAACGCTGCGTCGCATATTGCACTTGGGCAGGCGTACAGCACTTGCGTGCGCGACGGAGAAAAGCTGACGCCGGAGCAACTTGCAGCGAAGGGTGCCAATGACAGCCTGATCCATGTGGACTGGATGATCGGCTCGGGCAAGTTGGACATTGACGCTATCTCGTCTGAAGGCGCAGTGGAACCGCTGATGCGCCAGGGCGAATGGGTGAATGCGTAGCAGGCAGTCGCAGAGCGGCCAGAACGGAACGCGATGCAGGTTGCATCTTGCGCGGGATGGACGCGCTGCTTGCGATAGATGCTGAGAAACAGGAGCGAACCGTGCGAGCAGGACCGGGAACTGTTGCGCTGACGCAGGTGACGGAGTGGGATGCGGGCAAGCGTCGCTCCTTTCAGGACTGTCTGGCTGCAGAAGAGCCGCTCGAAATCCGCGTCAACGAAATGCCCTTGACCGTGACCATGCGCACGCCGGGGCACGATACGGAACTCGCTGCGGGCCTGCTATGGACGGAGGGCATCGTCGAGTCCGCCGATCAGATCGTGAGCCTTCGCCAGCCGGACGCAAACCATGGATCCGGCGGCAACAGGGTTGACGTGGATCTGCGGGATGGCGCACTCGCATCGCACGATTTTCGACGCACGTTCTTCTCGGCATCGGGTTGCGGCATCTGCGGCAAGCAATCGATAGAAGCGATTCGCAGGCGCGGGTTGCTTCCGCCGAATCCTGGGTTTCGGATCGATCCCGAGCTTTTGTGCCAGCTTCCTGAGCGGCTGGGAGAAGAGCAGCAGATCTTTCGCAAAACAGGAGGGTTGCATGCCGCGGCTCTGTTCAGCGCGAAGGGCGAATTACTTGTTCTGCGGGAGGACATTGGACGTCACAATGCCGTAGACAAAGTCGTTGGATGGGCTCTCATGAATGGGCGCCTGCCGCTCACGGAGCATGTGCTTGCGGTGAGTGGCCGCGGCGGCTTTGAGATTGTTCAAAAGGCGATTGCCGCTGGGGTTCCTGTGCTGGCGTCGGTTTCGGCACCCTCCAGCCTGGCGGTGAAGCTGGCCCGCGAACTTGGATTGACGCTGGTGGGCTTTGTGCGCGGTCGCCGGTTCGTGGTTTACTCCGGCGATGCGCGATGCTTTGCAACCTCGAACTAAGCGGACGTCATCTTAAGAACGAGATTCTTTTCCCGCGCTTCCGGCTTGTGCTAGCATGCGTATCCGTGTTTTTGTGAGGTCATTCGCCGATGCCCGCTCTCACGATCGATGGAAGGTTGCAGCCGTTTCATGCAGGCGAGCGCCTGCTGGATGTGATCAACGGTGCACGCTTTGAACTGCCGCAGGTTTGCTACCATGCTCAGCTTGGCCCGATACAAAGCTGCGACACCTGCATGGTGGAAGTGGATGGCAAACTGTTGCGCGCCTGTGGAACCGCCGCGGAAGACGGAATGGATGTGCGCACTTTGTCCGCATCCGCACAGGCGGCGCAGCGCGAAGCGTTTGATCGGATTCTCGGCAACCATCTGCTGTACTGCACGGTCTGTGACAACAACAATGGCAATTGCACGGTGCATAACACGACGCGGCTTCTGGCCGTGGAGCATCAACAGATTCCGTATCGTCCAAAGCCGTATGAAGTGGATATGTCGAATCCCTTCTACCGATACGATCCGGACCAATGTATTCTTTGCGGACGCTGCGTGCAGGCATGCCAGAATGTGCAGGTCAACGAGACGCTGAGCATCCGGTGGGAGGATGCGCATCCGCGCGTGCTGTGGGATGGCGGTGCGGCGATAGGCGAATCGAGCTGTGTCTCATGCGGTCATTGCGTGACGGTGTGTCCGTGCAATGCCCTGATGGAAAAGTCGATGCTGGGCGAGGCGGGCTTGCTGACGGATCTTCCGTCGGAATCGCTCAAGGGCATGATCGAAGTGGTGAAGGGCATTGAGCCTGAGCTTGGTTACGGATCGATTCTGCAAGTCTCCGAGGTGGAGTCGGCGATGCGCAGTTCGCGCATCAAGCGTACCAAGACGGTGTGTACCTATTGCGGCGTTGGCTGCAGCTTTGATATCTGGACTCGCGATCGGCACATCCTGAAGGTGGAACCGCTGGATGGCCCGGCCAATGGGATTTCGACATGCGTTAAGGGCAAATTTGCCTGGGGCCATGTGAACAGTCCTGATCGACTGACGATGCCGCTCATTCGCGAAGGAGACAGATTTCGCGCGGCAACCTGGGATGAAGCACTCTCGCTGATTGAGCGTCGTTTTACTGAGATCAAAGGGTCGAGCGGCCCAGATGCGCTGGCATTTATCTCGTCGTCGAAGTGTACGAATGAAGAAAGCTACCTGATGCAGAAGCTGGCGCGAGCGGTTATCGGCACGAATAACGTGGATAACTGTTCGCGCTACTGCCAGGCTCCGGCAACCGCGGGACTCTTTCGCACGGTAGGGTATGGCGGCGATTCCGGGTCCATTGCGGATATTGAGCAGGCCGATCTGGTGCTGATTGTTGGCAGCAACACGAGCGAGAGTCATCCTGTGCTGGCTACGCGCGTGAAGCGAGCGCACAAGCAGCGCCGGATGAAGCTGATTGTTGCTGATCTGCGCCGACATGAGATGGCACAGCGCGCTGATATCTTTCTGCATCCGCGTCCGGGTACGGATCTCATCTGGCTGTCGGCAGTGACGCGCTATCTACTGGAGAACGGACTGGCGAAGCAGGACTTTATACGGCAGTGGGTCAACGGCGCGGAGGAGTATCGCAAGAGTCTGGAACCATTCACGATGGAGATGGCGAGTGAGCGCTGCGGCCTGTCGCAGGAAACGCTGATCTCCGTTGCGAAAGAAATCGCAGCCGCGGATCGCATGTGCGTGCTGTGGGCCATGGGCGTAACACAGCACACAATGGGCTCCGATACATCGACGGCAATCTCCAATCTGCTTTTAGCAACGGGCAATTACATGCGGCCCGGGACTGGCGCTTATCCTTTGCGCGGGCACAACAATGTGCAGGGAGCGAGCGATCATGGGGCGATGCCGAATCTCTTTCCCGGCTACCAGCCTGTCGAGGATTCGATGATCCGCGGGAAGTTTGAACAGGCGTGGGGCGTGACACTGCCCAGCAAGCCCGGACTGAACAACCACCAGATGATTGATGCCATTTACGAGGGAAGACTGAAGAGCATGTATCTGTTTGGGGAAGAGATGAGCATGGTGGACTCCAATGCGAACTATGTGAGCGGCGCTCTCTCGAAGCTCGATTTTTTTGTTGTTCAGGATATCTTCTTTACGGAGACATGCCGCTTTGCCGATGTTGTTCTTCCGGCATCTCCAAGCCTGGAGAAGGAAGGAACCTTCACCAGCACGGAGCGGCGCATACAACGGCTGTACCAGGTCTTTGAGCCGTTGGGCGAAAGTCGTCCGGACTGGCAGATTCTTCAGCAGATTGCGAACCGGCTCGGCGCCGACTGGAGCTATCAGCATCCGTCGGAAATCTACGAGGAGATTGCGCGGCTGACCCCCCTGGTGGCGGGCGTGAGCTACGAGCGGCTGGAGGGATACAAGTCCTTGCAGTGGCCAGTTGCGGAGGATGGGAGTGATCAGCCGCTTCTTTATACGAAGCAGTTCCACATGCCCGATGGCAAGGCGAAGTTCTTTCCGCTGGCGTGGACGGAGCCAAGCGAGCAGCCGGATGAAGAATTCGATCTTCACCTGAACAACGGCCGCATGCTCGAACACTTCCACGAAGGCAATATGACGTATCGCACGGATGGAATTCGCGAGAAGGTTCCGTGCACGTTTGTTGAGATATCACCGGAACTGGCGATGGAGCGAGGCGTGCAGAGCGGCAGTTGGATTGAACTTGCTTCGCGCTACGGCAAGATTCGCGCACAGGCACTGATTACGGATCGCGTGAAGGGCAAGGAGCTTTACATGCCGATGAACTCCGTGGATGAGCCTGTGAATCGCCTTACCAGCAGCTTTACCGACAAGGAAACGCACACGCCAGCGTACAAGGAGACCGCGGTGCGATTGAAGCGACTGGAGGATACGGGCGAGAGTCCGTTGCCGGGCAACAACTCGCGCTTTGGCAAGCCCACTCCACAGAAGGGCGTAGAGGTGGAACGCAAATGGAAGCGTGCGGATTATCGGATGCCGGGTGCTTCCCTGGTGCAGATTCAGAAATCCTGAAGTCCGATTTGCAGAGAAGCAGAACCATGTTGCGCTTGCGGTGCGACGCATATAGAAGCTCCAGCGGAAGGAGAAGACAGAATGGCTCGACCGATTGCTTTTGAGATGCCTGCGCGCGATCCGCGCAAGGAACTGCTTGCGCGGCTGGAGAGCGCGCCTGCCGAGCATGCCGAGGCGTTGCTGGACGCCTATGAGTTACTGCAGCAACTGCATGAGAAGCGCGTCCTGGGCTTGCTGCGTGGTGCTCTTGGCGCGAGCGACAGGATTCTGGAAACTGCGGTCACAGCGGCGGAGGCGCCGGACTCCGTGCGCGCGCTGCGCAACGCGATCATCCTGGGGAAGATGCTTGGCTCCATCAATCCTGAGCTGTTGCAGTGCGTTGCCGTGGCCGTGAGTGAAACGCTGGGCAGCGAGAAGAAACCGGTGATCGATCCGCCCGGTCTTTTTTCACTGCTGAGTGAGTTCAGGCAGCCGGAACTTCGCCGCAGTATTGCTTTGATCAATCGCTTCCTCGATGTGCTTGGAAACGAGTTGAAGCAGGCGGGAGGCGGCCAACGTGAGTGATCTGAGCTGGGTGGGGTTTTCCGGTCATGCGTGGGCATTCGCTGCACGCGCATGACCGGATGCTGCGCTGGAATCTGTGCGCGCCTAGCTGGCGTCTCGCCAATCGAGAACAACCTTGCCGGAGTTGCCCGTACGCATGGCCTGGAAGCCCTGCTCATAGTCGCGCCAGTTGAAGCGGTGCGTGATGACGGGCTTGATATTCAGTCCTGATTCCAGCATGACGGTCATCTTGTACCAGGTCTCATACATCTCGCGGCCATAGATGCCGCGGATGGTGAGCTGGTTGAAGATGACCTGGCTCCAGTCGATGGTCATCTCGGACGGCGAAGGGATTCCGAGCATTGCGATCTTGCCGCCATGGCTCATGTTGCTGAGCATGTCGCGAAAGGCCTGCGCATTGCCGGACATCTCCATGCCTACGTCAAACCCCTCGGCCATGCCCAGTTTCTTCTGCACGTCTGCGAGCGAGGTTTCACGCGGATTGACGGCAAGCGTTACGCCGATCTTCTGTGCTAGTTCAAGGCGATGCGGATTGACGTCTGTGATTACAACGTAGCGCGCGCCGGCATGCCGCGCCACGGCGGCCGCCATGATACCGATGGGGCCCGCGCCAGTAATCAGCACGTCTTCGCCCAGCACGGGGAACTCGAGGGCGGTGTGCACCGCGTTTCCAAAGGGGTCGAAGATGGCGGCAATCTCGCGATCGATGCCGGCGCTATGGCGCCAGATGTTGCTCATCGGCAGAGCAATGTATTCCGCGAATGCGCCGGCGCGGTTTACGCCCACGCCTTGCGTCAGCGCGCACAGATGGCGACGCCCGGCCAGGCAGTTGCGGCAGCGTCCGCAGACCACGTGGCCTTCGCCGCTTACCAGATCTCCCGGATGGAAGTCGTTTACGTTTGAACCCACGCTGACGACTTCGCCCACAAACTCATGGCCTATGGCGAGAGGAACGTGAATGGTGCGCTGAGCCCACTGATCCCAGTCGTAGATATGAACATCGGTACCGCAGATCCCGGTGTGGTGTACGCGCACCAGAACATCGTTGATGCCCACGGTCGGCATGGGAATATCTTCCAGCCACAGTCCCACTTCAGCTTTGCTTTTGACCAACGCTTTCATTGCATCCTCCGGCACTCCAGCTTGTTTGCCCATGGGTTACGGCGATTCCAAAACAGGCGCACCTTGTTGAGGCTCTGCGAGGTCGCCGGCATCCTGGTGGTCATGTCGACTTGAGGGTATCGGCTTCGAGGCATAGTCCTCCCGGAATCGCTGTCGCGGAAAAAAGAAAGAGACTACATGCAATGCATACGGCGCAAGATGTGGATGCGCGCTTTCTTTGATTATGCTCCTCCGGGCTGGCGCTGCGGGCTTTGGTGTGCAGGGAGGACATTGGCGAGGCGTACGGAGAAGACTCTGATTTGCGAGGGAGCGGAGATGTGCAATTCCGCTTGTGAGCCGGGGAAAGGGCCGCGTATACTTGCGGCGATTCTGAACCCTGATTTTTTGAAGATACAGATGGCGTTCAGGCTGCGCCTGAGGGCCGGATGGAGTGATGATGAAAACATTTTCACGCCGCGACATGATCAAGTCCTCGCTGCTTGCTCCCGCTGCCGTAGCCGCTGCCCAGGGCCTTGGTCCCATCGACTCCGCGGCTCAGGCCATTGCTGAACCCGCAGGGCCGCTCAGCCCAGACCGCTCTCCCGCCTCTGCCACGCCGGGCGCGGGCAGGGAACGCCTGCTGCTGGACCATGGCTGGCGATTCCACCTTGGCCATGCCTGTGACCCTGCCAGGGACTTTGAATACGGAAGTGCCGGAGCAGGGAACTTTCAAAAGACCGGGCACTTTATGCCGGCCGCGGCCATTGCTTTTGATGACGGCGACTGGCGCGGCATTGATCTGCCGCATGACTGGGCCATCGAACTGCCCTTCAAGAACGATCCCGACCTGCAGAGCAAGGGTTTTTATCCGCTTGGCCGTAAATATCCCGAGACCAGCGTTGGCTGGTACAGGCGTGTATTCGATCTGCCGGCGGAGGATGCGGGCAAGCGCATCTCGATCGAGTTTGACGGCGCTTATCGCGACACGCTGGTGGTCTTTAACGGTTTTTACATTGGACAGCACAGTGGCGGGTACGATCCGTTTCGCTTTGATGTTTCCGATTTCATCTATCCGGGACAGCCGAATGTGCTGCTGGTGCGCGTGGATGCGACGGAGAGCGACGGGTGGTTCTATGAAGGCGCGGGCATCTACCGCCACGTATGGCTGACAAAGACCAATCCGGTACATGTGAAGCAGTGGGGAACCTTTGTCCGCTCAGAGGTGCGCAAAACGGAGGCCACTCTTTCGATTCGCACCGAGGTCTGCAACGATGCGACCGGAGACAGCCAGGCGCGTGTCCTGTCCACGATTCTTGATCCATCCGGCGCGGTGGTGGGCAAGGATATTGCAGCGACAGCACCTGTGCCCTCGGGCGCGGGCCACGACTACGAGCAGAAGATTGTGGTGCGCCAGCCGCGGCTGTGGTCGCTGGAGGAACGCAACCTGTACAAGCTGGTTACGGAGGTGCAGGCCGGCGGCAAAGTGGTGGACCGCTATGAGACATCCTTCGGTATCCGCACTGTGGAGTTTGACGCCAGCCGCGGTTTCCTGTTGAACGGATCGCCGGTGAAGCTGAAGGGCACCTGCAATCATCAGGACCACGCCGGGCTAGGCGTGGCGCTGCCGGATGCCGTGCAGTACTACCGTGTGCGCAAGCTGCAGGAGATGGGCTGCAACTCGATCCGTACTTCGCACAATCCGCCCACGCCGGAGCTGCTGGATGCATGCGATCAACTCGGGCTGCTGGTTTTTGACGAGACCCGCATGATGTCGTCGAACCCGGAGGGGCTGGGCCAGTTTGAGAATCTTGTCCGGCGGGATCGCAATCATCCGTCGGTCTTCATGTGGTCCATGGGCAATGAAGAGGGGCAGGCCAACACGGCAAAGGGCGTGCTGATTCTGAGCTCGATGAAGGCCGTGTCCACGAAGCATGACGGTTCACGGCCCGTTTCCATTGCGCCGACCGGAGCGATTGGAACAGGCGGCCTGGCGGTTTGTGACGTGATTGGCTACAACTACATGGACCCGCAGGCCGAGGCTTACCATAAGGCGCATCCGGACAAGCCGGTGATGGGCACGGAGACGGTGAGCGCGGTGGGCACGCGCGGCATTTACATTACGGATGCCTCGAAGGGCTTTGTCAGTGCCTACGACCCGTACACCACGACGGGGCGCGCCTCGGCGGAGGGATGGTGGCGATTCTGCAATGCGCGGCAGTGGCTCTCCGGTGGCTTTGTCTGGACCGGCTTTGACTATCGTGGCGAACCCTCGCCCGATGGCTGGCCGAATATCAGCTCGCAGTACGGAATTGTGGACACGTGCGGCTTTCCCAAGGACTCGTTTTACTACTACCAGTCCTGGTGGACGGCGAAGCCGGTGCTGCATCTGTTTCCACACTGGAACTGGCCGGGCATGGAAGGCAAGGAGATTGCTGTCTGGGTGTACTCCAACCTGGACAGGGTTGAGCTGCTGGTGAACGGGAAGAGCCTGGGTGCCAAAGACGTGCCACGGGACTCGCATGTTGCGTGGGTGGTTCCCTACGCTCCCGGCGCGATTGAGGCACGCGGCTGGAAAGACGGCAAGCAGGTGATGACGACCCGGCGGGAGACCACCGGCGCCGCGTCAAAGCTGGTGTTGCGCGCTGACCGCACGGCCGTGGCAGCTGATGGCGAAGATGTGGCCATGTTTGCCGTTGAGGTGCAGGACGCACAGGGACGCACGGTTCCGGTTACGGACAACGAGGTTACCTTTCGCGTGTCGGGAGATGGACGACTTATCGGCGTGGGCAACGGAGACCCGACGGATCATGCATCGGACAAGGGAAGCGTGCGCAAGGCCTTCTCCGGCTACTGCATGGCACTGGTGCAGTCTACAAAGCAGGCAGGCAGCATTCAGGTGGAAGCCACGTCTCCGGGGCTGAGTTCGGCATCGGCGACTATTTCTTCCACGCACGTGACGCTGCGCCCGCAGGTGGCGGCGTGGGAGCGCGAGGTGCCGAAAGGGCCTGGTATTACAGGGCTGTGGAGGCCGTTGCCGGAACCTGCCGGGCAGAATGCAGGCTTGATTGCGAGGATCATTGGCGGCAGCTCGGTCTTCACCTTCCACCAGCAGGGTGAGAAGCTGGCAGGCACGGTTGAGGGAAGTGGCGGATTCTTTGGCGGCGATGACGTCCCTGTTCCCATCACGGAGGGCGTCGTGTCCGGCAATCATGTCACGTTCCACGCCGGCATGAACAGCTTTACAGGAGAGCTGAAGGGAGATCGCATCGAGCTGCAGCGTTCGGTCAAAATCCCCTGGCATTTGCCTGTTCCTGCCAAGGAAGATCCGAATCGGCCTGCGATTGGTCCCGCTCCGGATGGGTCTGATCCATCTTTCGGCAACTCGTTCCACATTCCGTCCAGCATCCCTGTGGTTTTGCAACGCGTGGATCGCTGAAGCAGACGAGCCGGCCCGGAGAGGCCGGCTCGTCTGCTTCGCTGTCGGAATGCGAACGGTGCAAGAATTCTTACTGTGTTTGACACACAGATGTTCTTTGCACCTATTGTTTGCCGGGGTAGGTGTAAAGCCGGACGCGGTAGACCTGAAACGCGTGAGGATCCATCAGCAGCTGCCGTCCCTGGTTGCTCTGATCCCCGTTCAGGCGGCGCTCGGCTCGCCATTGCCCGTTCACTTTGGATACCTGCTCGATGCTGGCGATGCCCGCAATCTGGTTGTCGGCGTCGGGGTCGCGCACAAAGTCCACCGTCAATCCGCTGCCTGCCAGCAGGAATTCATCGGGCGCTGTTTGCAGGATCATCAGGGCGCCGTTGGTGGCAACAAGCTGCCTGGCGGGCCATGAACGCGAGAGGGTGGCGCGGAACAAGTAGCCGCCAAGTGCGACGCTTTGACTGGGCCGTGGGCCGTTGTCGTGCAGCACGAGCGCACGAATCCGGCCCATTGGCTGTGCCTCCAGCACGTCGCCGGAAAGGCTGCTCATCATGGCATAGAGGCTGGCCATGCTTGTGTCATCCGCGGAGTTTGCGGGCAGCGAGTCCACCGCGAAGGGTGAGAAGCCGAATCCCTGCGCTTCGCCATAGGCATACAACGCATTCCAGGGAGCCGCATCGAGCCGCGCTTCGGGAATGAAGACGGGATTTCCGGCCTCGCGGTAGCGGCTTACCCAGTGCGCAAAGTCCGGCCAGTAGATATCCGGCGCGTAGAAATCGATGGACGGCGCCGCAGCACGGTAGACAGCACGGTAGAGCGGATGCGGGCCGCCACTGGGATATTCGCCGGGCTGTTCCAGCGGTGCGGGAAGCTGAGCGTTCATGTACATGGGCAGGGGGTAGGCCGCCTTTCCGGCCTTTACCACCTGGTTGATGAACAGGCCGTAGTGCCATGCCATGAACACCTCATCAGCCGCATCGCCGAACATCTCTTTCCACGTGTGGCCATTCGGCTTAAAGTGCGACGCGAGTTCCGGGGAAAGCTGATCCCGATGACTCTGCAGATAGGTGGACAACTGTGTGGGTACGGCCTGAAGAAAGAGCTGGTTTGCACGGTCAGAGCGGTCGCGACCACCCAAACCAAGGTAGCCTACTTCGTTCTCCACCTGGACCATCAACACAGTCTGATCGGCGGCATCGCGCTCATGCAGGTGCGCCATCAGCGTGGCGAATGCGAGGCTGTCGCAGCGGGCGGTCTCCTCAGCCAATGGAGACAGAATCTCAAGTGGCAGGCCCTGGGCGGAGAGGACGCGGGGAAAGCGCTTTGTATCTGCCAGCACCCACGCGGGCGCGTACTCTGAGAAGGCGTTCTTCCAGCTTCCGAACCAGAGAAAGACCAGGTGCATGTGCTGCTGCCGCGCCACGTCGATCCAGTGGTCCGGAATGGAGAAGTCAAAGTGCCCTTCCTGCGGCTCAATCTGATTCCAGGCCACCGGCATCAGCACGGTGTTGAAGTGCATCTGCGACAGCCGGGGCAAAATCGTATCGGCCTCGGCTGCCGTGCCTGCGGAGGAGTTGCCAAGCTCGCCGCCGAGCACCAGGAATGGCTTGCCATGCACCAGCAGTTGCGAGGCGCCGTTTTGCATGCGCACTACGGGGAGATCCTGAGCCTGCACGCAAGCCACGGAGGCAAGTCCGCAAAGAAGTACCAACACAGCGCTTCTGGCTTGAAAGTTCATCGTTATCTCCCTCGGTAATCAGCGCGCAAGCAGGATCAACGGGATGGCATCGCCCATGGCCTTGTACCCGGCCGGGGACGGATGCAGATGATCTCCGCAATCGTAAGCCGGAAGCAGGTGGTCTGGATGCGCCGGATCGCGAACGACCTTATCAAAATCGA
>JAJXXG010000687.1 GCA_021781255.1 Acidobacteriota bacterium | reverse complement strand
AATCCGAAACCCCGCCGCCCGCAGGGCTTCGGCGGCAGCAACTTGCGCCGCAATGATTCCCTTGGCGTCTGAAACTCCGCGGCCGAACATGAACTCAGCATCCTCGCTGAACGGAATGTACGGCGGAACGGTGTCCATGTGCGTGGAAAACACCAGATCGGGGGTCTGCCCGGCGGGGCCCGCGTAAACGTTCCAGCGCGGCCCGGCCGTCAAGCTCTCATGCGGCTGCTCGACCGGAGTTTTCTCCACCTCCCAACCGCGCCCCAAAAGAAAACTGCCGAGAAAATCGCCCACTGCGCCTTCGTGGTAGGTAGTGGATTCAATCTCGCATAATTGCCGGGTCAGCATGATCGGGTCAAGCGGAATTAGTTCAAAACGATCCTTCATGATGTTGCCAGAATACCGTAGAAAGCAATCCTGCCTGCGGTTCTGCTGGCTTTATCCTCCCTCCAACGCGCTCCAGTGACTTTGCGCCATCACCGACGCATCGCGGCGGAACGAAAGCAGATGACGCCTTTGAGCGTAAAATGAGGAGTGGCATGAGCCCCACACCCACCCCAGATCAAGTTGAAACGCACGTCAGCGGCGAAACTTCTGCGCGGGGTGCAATGCGCAGCGTCATGCTCAACGGTCCGGCCGGCCGGCTTGAGGCGGTTCTGAACCCTGGAGCGCCTGATGCACCTTTTGCCGCGCTCGTCTGCCATCCCCATCCCATGTTCGGCGGCAATCTCCACAACAAGGTTGTCTACCATGCCATGAAAGCCCTCAACGATCCCCATTGGGGTCTGGGCTGGCCCGTGCTGCGCTTCAACTTCCGCGGCTCCGGCCTGAGCGAGGGAGTGCACGATGGCGAAGCCGAAGCCGCCGATGTTGTTGCTGCCCTGGAGTGGCTCGAACAGGAATTCCAGCGTCCGTTGGTTGTCGCCGGATTCAGTTTCGGCGCTGCTATGGCGCTGCGGGCCTGTTGCGGCCTCACGCAAATACACAGTACAGGCTTGCCGATAACTCCAAGAGTGCGCGCACTCATCGCCCTGGGATTGCCCACGCAGGCTGATGGCCCGGCCTACCGCTATTCCTTCCCGCGGGGCCTCGAGATCCCAAAACTTTTCCTTAGCGGGGACCGCGACGACTTTGCGCCCGCAGCACAGCTAGCCGAGGTGGCCGCGTCCGTCGCCGAACCCAAGCGGCTTACCCTCCTTCATGGAGCCGATCACTTTTTTACAGGTCAACTGGCTGCGATGCAGCGGGCGATGGCCGGATGGTTAAAGGAGCAACTGCCATGACTCCCGCCGGCAATATATCGCTCGAATCTTTGCACACCGTAGCCACGGATATCTTTACCGGCGCCTTGAAAGCGTGCAATATTGAGTCGGCTTTCGACCGGCGTCTGCGCTTCGAGGGCAATACCCTCCACAGACTGATGCCCGACGGCAGCGGACCTGAATCCATCGATCTCTCCGCCTACAAGCGCATCTTTGTGATTGCGATGGGCAAGTCCGCTGGTCCCATGCTGGAGACTTTGCTTGAACGCATGAAGCGCCGCAAGGGGCTGCGCGGAATCTGCTCCTCCAACCAGTTGCCTCTCAAGCGCAACTGGCGTTTCCGCTACTTTGAAGGGGGCCATCCCGTGCCCAACGAGGACTCCTTCGCTGCGGCGCGAGCTGCGTTGGCACTGCTGCGCAAGGCCAGGAAGGACACACTCATCTTCTTCCTCATCTCTGGCGGCGGGTCGGCTATGTTTGATCTGCCTCTCGACCCGCAGATCACTCTGGAGGAGACGATCGCTTTTCATCAGTTGCTGATCGCCTCGGGCGCGCGCATCAACGAGATCAATACCCTGCGCAAGCATTTTTCCGCGGTCAAAGGGGGCCGTCTCGCCATCGCCGCTCCTGAGGCGGCAAAAGTGAGCCTGCTGCTTCCCGACGTGCCGCTGCGCTCGCTGGATGCGCTGTCTTCCGGACCCACGTCGCCCGATCACTCCACCGTGGCCGACGTGCGTATGCTGCTTGCCAAATACGATCTGGCTGAGAAACTGCCGGCTTCGATCTGTGCGTTCTTTGAGCACGAGAATCTGCCTGAGTCGCCCGGCAACAAAGGCTGGCTTCCTGCGCTTTTGCCCAAGCTGCCCTGGGCAGACACGCGTCACGTGGCCTCGGCCGCCAGCATGACCGGCGAAGGCGAGGCGTTCCGCGATTCCGTCTTCGAAATCCTGCTTTCCAGCCATGACCTGGTCGAGAATGCCCGCGCCCTGGCGCGAAACGAGGGTTATCAGGTCGTAGTCGACAACAGTTGTGACGATTGGGATTATGCCGATGCGGCCCGCTATCTGCTGGGGCGATTCCACATGCTGCGCGCCCGGCAGAAGCGGTTCTGCCTCATCTCAGTCGGCGAGGTCACCGTCAGGCTCACCCGCACGCCGGGAGCAGGCGGCCGCAATCAGCAGTTTGCGCTCAACTGCGCCCTGGAGCTCGCCAACCATCCCGGCGAGCGCCTCACCGTACTCAGTGCCGGCTCCGACGGCATCGACGGCAATACGCAATCCGCGGGCGCCATCGCCGACCCCACCACCATGGAACGCGCCCGCCAGTTCGGCTTTGACCCCTCGCAATCGCTTGCCGAGTTCAATGCCTGCCCCCTCTTTACTGCCATTGGTGACGCTGTCGTTACCGGCCCTACGGGACAGAACTTGCGCGACCTGCGCCTGCTCATCTCCGAATCCGATTAGGCCGGCAATGCGGAATCTGCGCTCTTCTACGCCGTTTGGCGTTTCTCTTGGGAGATTTCGTCTTGTTTCGGGAACTTCAGCCGCAAACTGCGCCGTCAATTCACAGCTTCAGCGTATCGCACAATCGGAGCGCTGGCCTGGCGCCACGCGGTGATCTCAGCGTGGGTCTCGTCGGCGGCCACGCGGCGATCGGTATAGATATGCGGCTGACCGAAACGGAGCTGGCCCGAAAAACCTGCGACGCCCAACACCTTCCAGAGATGCGTAATGAAAGACTCGTCGCCATACCAGCAAAGCTCCCGCTCCTCTACGTTGCCTTCAATGACATACCGGATGCCTGCGGCGGTGATGGGAACGCCGGCCACGGTCGCAGGATCAATCAGGCGGGAGTGAAAGCGCAGAAGCTCGGCCCCGTCGGTACTGGTACCCTCGGGAAATAGCAGCACGGGAACCGGAATGGGCAAGCTGAGCCGCTCGGAGATTTGCGCGGCTACTGACACGGCGCTGGCTTGGCTCGACCGGTCCACGAAGATTGTGCCGCCGGTGCGCGCCGCCTTGCCGAAGTACGGCCAGCTATCGATCTCCATCTTGGCGACAAAAAAGCACGGCATCACCGCACTGATGATGACCGCGTCAAGATAGCTGAGGTGGTTTGAGACCACCAGCCCGCTGCTGGGCAGTTGGCCCTCGACTTCATATCCAATGCCAAGGGATTTCAAAATCATGCGGGCGCACCCTTGCAGCCATAAAGCGCGGCGCTCCAGCGTCATTGGCCCGCGCAATCGCGCCAGCCAGT
>JAJXXG010000051.1 GCA_021781255.1 Acidobacteriota bacterium | reverse complement strand
TACGGGGAGTAAGCCGCCACGACGGCGACGACGCGTAATGCGTCTCGCTCCCACGATCGTCTCCCTCTCAGGGTTCGTCTCGCCGGCGCCTTAAGGATGTGCGGGAGCAGCAGGAGCAGCGGCCGGCGCGGCCGCTGGCGCAGGCATCACCAGCCCCGCCTTGATCCACTGCTCGATGGTGGCGATCTCCGCGTCGCTCAACTTGGCATTCGGCGGCGGAGGCATGGGCGGCGCATAGCCGGGGGGGCCATCCTGCTTGATCAGCGTCATCAGCAGCGAGTTGGCGGGATCGCCGGGCGCCACCGCGGGACCCAGCATCGCATCCTTCAAAAAGCCATCCCTCTCTTCCATGTTCAATCCGCCGCTGTGCATCGCGGCGCTATGGCACTGATAGCAGTGCTGCTTCAGGATCGGCAGCACCTTCGCTGTATAAAACTCCGGCTTGGACGCATCGTCCTGCGCAGCTGCAGCGATTGTGACAAGCGCCGCCAGACCGGCGGCAATCAAGACGTGACGCATGCGTTCTCCTCGAAATAGAAATTGCCTGGAGCTTTATTGCGCAGTGAAATTCCTCACACCATGCTCGCCGGGCTGAGCTCTTCACGTATGCCCGCAAATGCGGGCCTCAGACGCCCTCCCGTCTCCAGCGGAAGCTTGCTCTTGTTCGCCCCTGGCTTGTGCGGCTCAAGGTTCAACTCGTGGCGCACAACCGTGTGCGAAAGCACCAGGCTGGTCGTCGGCACGCCATAGTTCAGCAGCTTCATGATCAGCGCTTCCAGCTCTTCGATCGAGCAGACAACCACCTTCATCATCAGCGCGTCCGGGCCAGTCACATGATCGCACTCGCGCACCGAGTCCAGCGTCTTCACAAACTGCGTGAACTGCCGGTAGCGCTCGCCATCGCACACCATGCGGATATGCGCGGTGACGGAGTAACCCAGCGCTGCGGGATCGATATCCACACGATAACCGCGAATGATCCGGGCATCCTCCAGGCGGTGCACGCGTTCGGCCGTCGCGGATGGAGACAAGCCCACCCGCCTGCCCAACTCCGCGAAACTGGCCCTGGGATTCTTCTGCAATTCAGCCAGGATCTTCATGCCAATGCTATCGAGAACCGCACCATTCTCCATCAATCCCCCTCCTGTTCAGCGGTTTTGAAGTTGGATGCGCCACGCCTGTGCCGGTACAACCGGGTCGGCAAATCCGCCACTGCTCAACCGCTGTTTTCCTCTGCTGCGACTGCTTACACTTAGGCCCTGACTTCGCGCCCGGCTTGCGGCAACGGCCAAGGGACAAATACTCGATGTAAGGCGATACAAGTGCGCTCGTGCGAGTTTTGTATCGCAGGTTGAAGCGGCCCTGTAGGAATGTAGGCCGGGGAAGCTCTCTCGCGTGAATCGTATTATAGGAAGACTCGTATGAAGCCGAAAGGGGGATTTAGCTTTTCCCGCTGCTTTTCAGCGTGGATTCGAGAAAATTCTTGCTGCGCGACCTGACATCTTTCGGCCAACCTGCCCAACAGCCATTCAATGCACTTTCAGGAAACAGGGGAAACAGCCGATTGCCCCTCTCCCGAAACCGTGACGCAGACAAAGCGCGACTCTTCGCCGGCGGGAACAACCTTGCTGCCTGCAGGCACTTGCTTCACTCGCAGCAACTGATCCGCCGCGAGAATTGTCTCAGCGCACCCAGGCAGAAGCACGCGCACGCTCCCCGCCGCGCACAGCACTAGAAGCTCTTCGCAGGGTGCGAGAAACTCCACCGCGGCAGCGTGGCAGCTCAGCGACGCCTTTGCCCCGCCGCGTCGCACCATCAGGTTCAGGTCCATCGCCGCAGGCCCAGGCAGCCGGCACACCACCTCATCTTCACCTCGAAAATAGAAGGGCAGCAGCGGCTCGGTCAGCGCATGCTCCGGCCACTGCGGCGACTGCAGCAGAACGCCTCCGCCTCGCCACAGAAGAATCGTGCGGTCCACGCCCGGAAACGCCGAGAAATCCCCGGAAGCATCAATCTGCGCCATGCTGACGCGCCACTGAAAGTTATCCAGACCCGCGTCCTCGGGCGCCACCGCGAGCGTTCTTGTCGTGCCGCCGCCGTTCTTCCACGGCACCGGCTCTACGCTGGCAAGCGCAATCGGTCCCAAGATCTTCATCTCCGCATCCCGCTTCAGTTACGCAGAAGTGGAAGCTTCAGGTTGTGCTTGCGCGCCGTCTCCTCCGCGAGTTCGTACCCTGCATCGGCGTGGCGCATCACCCCGGTTGCGGGATCGTTGAAGAGCACCCGCCGCAGGCGCTCGTCGGCCTCGGCCGTTCCGTCGCAGACGATCACCACGCCCGCGTGTTGCGAATAGCCCATGCCAACGCCGCCGCCATGATGTAGGCTCACCCAGGTGGCTCCCGATGCGGTGTTGAGCAGTGCGTTCAGCAGCGGCCAGTCCGAGACCGCGTCCGAGCCGTCGCGCATCGATTCGGTTTCGCGGTTGGGGCTGGCCACCGAGCCCGAGTCAAGATGGTCGCGCCCAATCACGATGGGAGCCTTGAGCTCGCCGCTGCGCACCATCTCGTTGAAGGCCAGCCCGGCCAGGTGGCGCTGCCCCAGTCCCAGCCAGCAGATGCGCGAGGGCAGGCCCTGAAACGCTATACGATCCCGCGCCATGTTCAGCCAGCGATGCACATGCTGCTCTTCCGGAAAAATCTCCTTGATCTTGGCGTCGGTCTTGTAAATATCCTCGGGATCGCCGGAGAGCGCCACCCACCGGAACGGCCCCTTGCCCGCGCAAAATAGCGGCCGGATATACGCAGGCACGAAGCCCGGAAAATCGAACGCGCGGCTGACGCCATGTTCCAGCGCCACCTGGCGAATGTTGTTCCCGTAGTCAAAGACCGGCACGCCCATGCGATGAAACTCCAGCATCGCCTTCACGTGCACGGCACACGAGACGGCCGCGGCGCGGCGCAGTTCCTCGTGCTTCTCCGGCTTTTGCGCGGCCGCGCGCCACTGCTCCACCGTCCAGCCCGCAGGCAGGTAGCCGTTGATCAGGTCATGCGCCGAGGTCTGGTCGGTCACCATGTCCGGGCGAATACCGCCCGTCTGCGCCCGCCGCGCCAACTCCGGCAAAATCTCCGCGGCATTGCCCAGCAACCCAATGGAGACTGCCTCCCTGCGCTCGCAATGTTCCTTCACCAATTCCAGCGCATGGTCCAGGTTGTTGGCCTGCTTGTCGAGATAGCGCGAGCGCAGCCTGAAATCGAGACGCGACTGCTGGCACTCAATGTTGAGCGAGACCGCTCCCGCAAACGTCGCCGCCAGCGGCTGTGCTCCGCCCATGCCGCCCAGCCCGGCAGTCAGTATCCACCGTCCGCCCAGGTCGCCTCCGTAGTGACGCCGCCCGGCCTCGGCAAAGGTCTCGTAGGTTCCCTGCACAATGCCCTGCGAGCCGATGTAGATCCAGCTGCCCGCGGTCATCTGCCCGTACATCATCAGGCCCGCGCGATCGAGTTCGTTGAACTTCTCCCACGT
>JAJXXG010000322.1 GCA_021781255.1 Acidobacteriota bacterium | reverse complement strand
TGCCCTTTTCTCCCTCAGCGCCGTTTGAATCGATCATGCGCGCAGGTGGCGAATTCAGTTCCGGCCCCAGTCGAATGCCGAAGGTTCCCTCTTTGGTATCGCCAAACACGACGGGGTTTTGGCCGGCATGAATCACAAACTGGCAATCGATCACGCGGGTGTTGGCATCGCCACTGAAAGTGAAAGTCTGTGTCTCAGTGGCAATCACCCGCTTGTTGGGTGAGATCAGGTCAAATTCCGCCTGGATCGTTCCGGATTCAGGGCCGGCGTGCATCTCATCCATTTTGCGGAGCACCATCCGCCCGTAAGCGTGGTCTTCTCCCTCCCGGCCGTAAAATTTGTTAAAAGCTTCTTCGCTCCAGAAGTCTATCCCGTTGATATCACCGTGATCGAAATAGAGCGGACGCTGATGAGGTTCCAGCGCGTGGTCATGGATGTTGGCCTCAGGGACTGTGTTCCCGATCGGGTAACTCCGCGAGATGTTGGTTCCCTGGGCGCTTCGCAACGGCTGCAAATAGGGCTTGGCAACATCCGGATTGAAATAATATGTGGTAAAGGGTTTGCCGCCGATTGTCACATGGATCTCATAACCTTGCCGCTGAAATTGCACTGGCTCCGCCGCTCCCGCCGCGGCTGTAGAAAAACAGCATAAAGCACCTGCTAGTACAGAAAGAAAGAATGCCATCCTGCGATTCATCACTCCGTTGACCTCCACTTCGCTAAGATTCCCGAACCAGATTTAGCCTGAAAATTTATCATCTTGTCAGGGTTGTGAGTAATCCCCAACCCTTCACCCTGCAGCTTTCTTGTGCAAGGCGCCCGAAAATCAAGGAACGCCCGGCGTAACGCGGACAATAGCATGCGATATGAGCAGAGCCAACAATCTGCCCGCCAAAAATTTCTAGCCGTCCAAAATGCGGAATGAGGTGCTCTAAGCCGTGTATTTACCAGCTATATTGGCAATGGTCAACAAAAATTTGCAAAAATCGCAGGAAAAAATTCATGATAAGCTGGCTGCGGTTACTGTTCTTCTTTGCAAGTGCTTGATTCCTGTGATACATCTCTTATAGCTTCTACGGCTTCGCCTGAAATAGAATCTCTGGGGTAGCAGTCCAATGTTTCGAAAATTCATGCAAATTCGCAAAGTTTCTGGTATTTTCTTCAATCACTAGCTGCCGCGTTGTGTTGTGCGCGGTGTGGGCCCGGGGACAAGAGAATAATTGAAAGGACTAATGATATGGCAGGGAAACTTAGGGTGCAGGAGCTTGCCACCAGGGCGAATGTAAGTGTTGCAACGGTTTCGCGGATTCTGAACGGCTCGGCGCGCGTAAGCCAGGAGCTTCAGGACAGGGTCCGGAAAGCAGCAGTTGAAATTGGAATCAATCTCCAGGACACCACAAGGTCAAGAACTGTCGCTTTCGTTCTTGGGAATCGCCATATGCTGCACATGTTCCATTCCAGAATTCTGGCGGGCGCGCAGGACTACTGCACCTCGCACGGCTGGGACGCGATCTTTCTCTCCTTTAATTACCAGCCCAACGTTTCGTGGAAGGAACTTCGGTTTCCTCAGGTCCTGCGGAGGCGCGACATTATTCGTGCTGCGATCCTGGCCGGCACCAACTCAGAGAATCTGCTGGTTGCTTTAAAGCATCGCGGCATTCCATTCGCAGTGCTGGGCAATAACCTTCTACTCCACGAGACCCTGCACCCGGATTACGACGTTGTCTACTCCAACGACGTTCAGAGCGCCTACGAGATCACCCGCTATCTGCAAGGCCTGAACCACAAGAGCATTTGGTTTATAGGGAATACCAAACTCCCGTGGTTTGCCCGGTGCTATACCGGATATAACCGCGCCATGCAGGAAGCTGGCCTGATGCCCCGATTGAGCGAGTTTTACTCCAACGACGAAGAAGAAGTGGGCTATCTTGCGGCCAAGTCCGTGCTCGGGGAAGGGGAAACTGTGACCGCCATTTTTGCCGGGACCGACCCTGCCGCGCGGGGAGTTTACCGTGCAGCCCGGGAAGCGGGAAGGCACATACCCACTGATCTGAGCGTTGTCGCGTGCAACGATACCTACGGGGCGTTGCTGAACCCACAGCTTACAACCATCAGGGAATTTCCAGAGCTGCTGGGCAGCCAGTTGGTTGAACTCGTCCTCAGCCGTATTGCCGAGCCCGAGCTTCCTCCGCGCCAAGTTACGATTCCGACGGAGATCATCAAGCGCGAGTCCTGCGCCTCACTTGCGACCGTCCCCCTGCACACGATTTCAAAGAATTAGCCGGGCTGCAGGGAAACCTTTGCGTTGTGCCGAGCTTGTTCGCCGACAGTTCGCGAGCCGTCCTGAGCAAATCTGACGGTCCAGGCACAAGCCCCGCGAAACGATGTGTGATTCCTGGCAAAGGCAGAAACGATCGTTATCACCGCAACTGGGAACCATAGCGGCTCTGGACGCGGCAGTGCCTCACTCCCTGCAAGGCCGCTTGAGAATTTCTGAATAGCATCGGCGTGGAGGATGTGAAATTGAAGAAAACCCTTACCGCAATTCTGCTCATGATTCTTACGGCAACTTTCTCCCAGGCTGCGGAACACCCCACCGTGTTGCTATGGCCCAACGGCGCGCCCGGCGCCCTGGGGAACGCCCCAGAGGACCAGCCGACTCTCACAATTTACCTTCCTGATCCGGGCAGAGCAGTCCGGACTGGCGTGTTGGTGTGCCCGGGCGGAGGCTACGTCCACCTGGCCATGCAAAAGGAAGGGTTCGACATTGCCGAGTGGCTCAATTCGATGGGAATCGCCGCCTTTGTACTGAAGTACCGCCTGGGGCCTCGCTACCACCACCCGATTGAAATGTGGGACGCCCAGCGGGCCATGCGCTACGTCCGCTACCACGCCAAGGAATACGGCATTGCTCCCGATCGAATCGGCATCTGGGGATTTTCTGCCGGCGGCCACCAGGCTTCAACCGTGGGCACACACTTCGATACTGGCAAAACCGACGCTCAAGACCCGATTGACCGCGTAAGTTGCCGGCCCGACTTTATGGTGCTGTCTTATCCCGTGGTGACCATGCTGGATCCCTACGTCCACCAGGGATCACGGCGGGCACTTCTGGGCGACAACCCCGATCCCAAACTGGTGCGTTATCTTTCGAATGAACTCCAGGTAACACCACAAACGCCGCCCACGTTCCTGTTCTCCACCGACGATGACACCACTGTTCCCTGTGAAAACAGCATCCAGTTCTTTCTGGCGCTGCGCAATAACCACGTTCCGGCAGAGATGCATATCTTTGAGCCGGGACCGCACGGCGTGGGCCTTGCGCCAACCCATTCGGCACTTTCCATCTGGCCCACGCTGCTTGCCAACTGGTTCCGGACGCGCGGCCTGCTGAAGTAAACGTCTGCGTGCCAGGTGCGCGCGGGCCGGTTGCCATTACGCGGCAGAGATCAGTCCCGAAGCGTTTTCAAGCAGGCTGTAGACATCCGCGTCGTTCAGTTGAGTAAAGTCTTCGTACCACTCGCTA
>JAJXXG010000433.1 GCA_021781255.1 Acidobacteriota bacterium | reverse complement strand
TGGAAAGTGAAGCGCGCAACGCCCGTATGCTCGGTTGCGCTCAGCTCGGCGCCAATGCTCCACTGCAGCAACTGCACCTGGTAGTAGCCGGGAGCGGCCGTCTCCAGCTTGTGTGTGTAAGGTGACTGGAAATCGACATCCCGGGTTGCGATGGGCCCTGTGGTCGGCATGAAAAACACATCGCCCTCATTGGCGCAACCCGGGCCGCTCATGTGCGTCATGCTGAAGCCTTTGATTCTGGTTTGGATGTAGTGATAGCCGAAGCCGTGGCTTTCCGTGTCCGGGCTGAGTTGCACCATCCCAAACGGCACTGCGGCGCCAGGGAAGAGATTGATGCCGTCATCCGGGTCGCCGCCGGTGCCGACGATTGGATTCACGCTGGCAACCGGGCCTGGCGGAACCGCGCTCAGCGACTGCGCTGGGCCGGCGGCTGCGATCAGGAGCGCATCGAGCAGCGCAACGCGCGCCAGGCGCGTGCAGAATGAAGAGACGTGCGACGGATGGAGCGGGCGGCGCCGCGGCCTGTCAGTGGATTTCATCGAGCGGAACAGGCCTCCTTTCCTGGGCGGAGCGGACGGCAGCAAAAGCCACGCGGGTTGCGAGCACCGCATCGCCCACTCCGCATACCACCGGCCCCTGGCCCAGAATCTCGTCCACGAACCGCTCCAGTGCATGCGCGTGCCCCTTGTCGGGCTCGGCGGTGAACTGGAGAAGGGGATTGTTCCTGGCCGCGGCCTCTGCGCAGGCAGTGCGCTTCTTCACAAGCCAGCCGGAGACGCCGCCTTCCATGCCGATCTGCGGGTGAAGATCGTGCAGCATGGGATAGGTCGTCTTCGCGGCTGCGCCTTCGATGCCCGCGGTGCGCACCTCGAGCATGTGGTCTACCGCGAGATATGCGCCATTGCCCATGAATTCGTAGAGCTCCTTGCAATAGCCGAACGTGCCGTTGCCTGCAATCACGATGGTGGCCAGCGCGCCGTTGCGATAGCGGACGATCACACTTTCATTCAGCATTCCCGTCTCCACTGCCGTCACCTCAACCGGCTCCTCGGCAAGAAACCAGTTGCACATATCGGTGAAGTGCGTCATCTCGAAGAGCATGGGGCCGTGCGGCGCGTGCGACTTGTCGAAAACCCAGCCCTTCCAGCTATACCAGTCGTCGTTGATGCGCACGGACGCGGTAGGCACGCCGTCATCCGGCAGCGCCGGAAGCTGATCGCCCTCACGCCGCCAGCGCCAGGCGCACGGCGCGGGGTTGGTCATGTGGCTGCTGAAGATGCGCTGCGCGTCCAGCATGGCGGGGCTGGAGCGCCGGTTATGCCCCACGCAGAATGGAATCCGGGCGGCGTTGACGACCCGCTCGATCGCAAACATCTCCGCGAGGTTGGCGGCCAGCGGCTTTTCAACATACACCGGCTTGCCGGCCTGCGCGGCCAGCTCGATCACCGGCAGGCGCAGCTTCTCGGTGGTGGCCAGGCAAATGACGTCAACCTCGGGATCTGCGATCGCGCCTTCAAAATCTTTGCGGACATGCAGCGCCCCGAATCGATTGCGGCACTCGGCAAGAATTGCGTCATCGCGATCCACGCAGGTGTGCAGCACCATGCGCGGCGAGCGGACAATATTCGGCATGTGCTGTGCGTGCGCGATGGAGCCACAGCCGATCACGGCAAAGCGAAGCGGTGCTCGTTCGGAATCAGTACTCAAGCCGGCTCCTTATCGGGTGCGTGGCAATGCTGCGCGGTCCGCCGCGTCGGGCCCGTGGCAGTTGAAATAGTCGCGGCGCGAGATGAGGCCGAATTGCCGCATCACCTCAGCTACCGACAGATCGGCCGAACGCGATTCCAACATGAACTGGCAGTTGGGCTGATTGAAGCGGATGCGCACATCGCGCCCGTAATGGCGGGCGACGTCGCGCATCTTCTCCTGGTTCACATCGGCGAACAGGGTGACCGCGTCAAAGTTGATGGTGGCCGGAAATACGGGCGATCCAAAGCCGGCGCGCAGCGTCTCGGAGCGATAGCCGCCGGCAACCAGCTCCGTGCCGTCGCGGTCCAGGATGCGGCTCCACGCAGAGTAGGCAAGCACAAACGGCGTCCCGAGCGTGAGCGCGCAATAGTCGAGTACAGTGCCGGCCGGCGTGAGGCTCGGAATCACAAAGAAATCGACGCCGTCCTCCATCTGAGGATCGAAAACGGCATGTGGATAATAGACGTCGAAACAGATGCCTCCGCCCACGCGCAGGCCGTCCCACAAGATGGGGCTGGAATCTCCCGGCGCAACTCCCGCAGCTTTCTCTCCCGGAGCGGGCGCCCGCTTCTGATAGCAGCCAAGGATACTTCCGTCGCTCGATAAAAGATAAAAGCAGTTCGCCAGAACCCCATTCTCGCGGACAAGCAACGGCAGGACAAGCGCGATTTTGGCCCTTTCCGCTGCGTCGCAGAGCAGCGCCGTGGCTGTGCGCCAGTCGTCCAGGGCGAAGTCGTCGAGCCGGGCCGCGTGATCGCTGCGGTGAAGCAGATTGATGGTCTCGGGCAGCACCGCCAGTTGCGCCCCTTGGCTCGCGGCGGGTTCAAGCCACTTTGCAGCCTCGCGGAGAGTCTCCTGAAAGCTTGAAAAGCTTCGCTCCGGAAGCGCGATGGTTGCAATGGTCTTTTCGTTCACGGCGCTCCCCCTTTGCGATGGACGATAAACCTGCTGACTGCCTTGCGCAATGCCGAGTTGACCTGAGCCATGGCAATCTAACCGGAGCGCTCCTGTGCGCGGCGGCTACGACAGCCACTTGTCCAGGTGTTCTGCAACAAACTTGTCGTCGTTCAAAAGCGGATAATCCGCATAAACACGGTCGATCTCTTCCAATTGCCCCTCAGAGAGGACTTCGCTTGGTTCGAGGCACCAGCGGCCGGCCAGCAGACCCTGCCGGCGCAGAACCTCGTGAATGCCCGGAATGCAGCCGCGGAATTGATGGCGCGCGTCGAAGATGGCAGCGTTGGCGTCGGTAATCTCCGCGCCGCGCGCCAGCACCGTGTCCAGCCGCGCGCCGTTGTACTTGGCGTCGTGAACCGCCTTGAGCAGTTCGACCGCGCAGTGCGTCCATACCGCCCACTGGCCCAGCAGGCCGCCCACAAAGTGCGCGGTGCGCTCTCCGAAGCGGAACTCCGTGAGCAGGTCGGCGACGATGTTGTCGTCGTTGCCGGTGTAAAGAGCAACCTCGGCGCTGCGATCGCTGTGCGCGACGGCGCGCAGCACCTCCATCGTCTGGTAGCGATCGAAGGATGCAACCTTGATCGCGACCACAGACTCGATCTCCACGAATCGCTCCCAGAACTCCGCGCTGAGGTGGCGGCCGCCTACCGCGGACTGGAGGTAAAAGCCCATGATGGGCAGCGTCTCCCCAACCGCGCGGCAGTGCTCGATCAGAGCATCGTCTGAAGCGTCTGACAGCGCGGCCAGGCTGAGCAATCCGCCGTCATAGCCGATCCTGCGAAGAGTCGCTGCCTCCCGGCATGCCTGGCGCGTATCGCCGCAG
>JAJXXG010000948.1 GCA_021781255.1 Acidobacteriota bacterium | reverse complement strand
AGAAGTTTGTGCTCACCGTGCAGGACTACTCACTGTTCGCAGCCCGAGCCTTCGCCAATCTCTATCGGCCACCTATCTACTGGGCCGACTTCCTGATACAGTCCGACATTATCGGAGTTGGATCCCTGTCTATTGTTATTTTAGCCGGTTTCTTCACCGGTTGTGTACTCGCGCTGCAATCGTCGGCCACTCTGGCACAGTTCGGCGCCACCGCGGTCACCGGCCAGTTTGTGGCTATGTCTATGATTCGAGAGCTCGGACCGGTGCTTACCGGGGTGATGGTTGCCGGCCGGAATGCCTCCTCGATGGCCAGCGAACTGGGCTCGATGGTGGTGACCGAGCAAATTGACGCCATGCGCGCCCTGGGCGTGGACCCCATGCGTAAGTTGGTGACTCCGCGCATCGCCTCCTGCATCAGCATGCTCTTTTTCCTCACCATCGTGGCAGACGCATTCGGCATCCTGGGTGGCGGCGCGGTCACGGTTTTTCTCAGTCACCAGAACGGCACGCAATATTTTTCCATGGCGTATGAGCACTTGCGTTACGCCGACATTCTGCAGGGCCTGGTGAAGCCGCTCTTTTTCGGCTACCTCATCGCCTCGATTGGCTGCTACAACGGCATGCGCACCACAGGCGGCACGGAGGGCGTGGGCCGCTCCACCATTCAGGCTGTCGTCACCTCGTCCGTGCTCATTATCGTCGTCGACACCTTCATCAGCCAGTTGATGATTGATCTTCTCAGGCGATGAGCACCGCACTCCATTCCGCATCGATGTCCGGCGCAAACAGTGCGCCCGAGCCAGTGCTTGAGTTCCGCAATGTCTCCATCGCGTTTGACGGACCACCTGTTCTGCAGGATGTGAGTTTCGCGCTTGCGCCCGGTGAAACACGCATCCTGCTGGGCCCGGCGGGTGTGGGAAAAAGCGTGCTGCTGAAGCTCGCCAATGGACTGCTGCGCCCTGACGAAGGCAGCATCATGCTTTTCGGTGAGGAGATTTCCCACCTGCGCGAAGAGAAGCTTTTTTCGCTGCGCACACGCACGGGGATGGTCTTCCAGGAGGGCGCACTGTTTGACTCGCTCTCCATCCGCGACAATGTGGCGTATCAGCTTATCCAGGAGCGCGTGGACGATGACGAGATTGATGCGCGCGTCCGCGAGGCGCTTCGCTTTGTCGGCCTGGAACAAACCTTCTCCATGTTTCCCTCCAGCCTTTCCGGAGGCATGCGCCGCCGCGTCGCAATTGCACGTGCTCTTATCCACCGCCCGGACCTGTTGCTCTATGACTCGCCCACCGGCGGCCTCGATCCCGTCACCTCCACCACAATTCTTGAGCTGATTGTGAAGCAGCGCGACGAATACAGAACGCCATCACTGATGGTGACGCATCGCCTGCAGGACGCCTTCATGCTGCTTAATCATCGCTATGACGCAGACCAGCAACGCATGGTGGCGCTTCCTGACGGCGCGACAGACCCCAACACCACCTTTCTGATGCTGAACGAGGGCCGCATGATCTTCGATGGCTCCATCCATCAGCTGGTGACTTCGAAAGACCCCTTCGTGTGCGAGTTTTTGGCCTGACCCGAGACCACTCCACTCGAATCGCAGACACATTCGCAATGGACATGCAACCGTTAATGCTGGTATGCACAAAGCATGAGGATGTTTCGGCTGTGCGCACTCCCCATGCTCACACTCCTGCTCGCTGCATCCCTCGTGCAGCGCGCTGCGGCTTATTCCCTGCTGACACATGAGGAGTTGATCGACCTCACCTGGCAGGATTCGATTGTCCCGCTGCTGCGGAGCCGCTACCCCGGCCTCACGCAGGCACAACTGCAGGAGGCGCGCGCTTACGCTTACGGTGGCTGTGTCATTCAGGACATCGGCTACTACCCCTTCGGCGACCGCTCTTTCTCCAATCTCACGCACTACGTCCGCTCCGGCGACTTCGTCGTCAATCTCTTTCGCAACGCGCACAACGCCGACGAGCTTGCGTTCGCCATCGGCGCGCTCTCGCACTACATTGGAGACTCCGTCGGACACTCGCGCGCCACCAACCTCGCGGTTCCAGTGGAATTTCCACGCCTGCGCGCACGCTACGGGCCCGTTGTGAGCTATGCCGAGGGTGAGCACCAGCACGTCCAGACTGAGTTTGCCTTTGACATTGACGAGATCCACGATCAGCGTATGGCACCTGTGCGCTTCCTTCGCCACATTGGCCTCAGGGTCTCCGTGCGGCAGCTTGCGCTGGCCTTTTACCAGACCTACGGCATCACGGAGAGCTTTTCGGTCATACATGGGCGCCGCTTCAATGTCTCCGGCTACCGCTTCGCCGTACGCTCCTTTATCCCGCGCATCGCCTATGCGGAAACGGTGCTGCACCGCAAAGGCGAGCCTCCTGAAATCGAATCCGCTGAGACCAGGAGACTCGACGCGCAAGTGGCCGCCGTGGCCGCGGCGAACAACTGGGCCCGTTACCGCCGCAAAGCCGGCATCGGCACGCATCTGCTGGCCGCACTTATCTTCATTCTGCCCAAATTTGGTCCACTTAAACTGCTGGCGGTCAAAGGGCCCACGCAGGCCACCGAGTCCGAATATATCCACAGCGTGCTGCTCTCTGAGCGGGACCTGCGCATTCGCCTGCAACGTTTTACACCTCCCACCGCGCGCCGCTGGCACAGCCCCGCCGACCTGCCAACAGGTCCCTCGCCAGACCGCCACCATCCGCTCCCAAATCGCGACCTCGACACCGGCTACCCGGTGCAGCCCGGAGGATATCCGCTCACGGACAGGACCTACGCGCTACTGCTCCATAGGCTTGCACGCAACCCCCAGCGGCCCATCCCTCCCGGCATCAAAGCCGACATTCAGGCCTATTACTCCGATCCCGATGCACCCAACACCACGAAAAAGGATCCTAAAGATTGGGCGCAGGTGCAGGCCGACCTGGCAACACTTGCAACCATGCCCACCAGCACGGCGGCGCAGCCTTACCCGACCTATGCCGCGGACGCGGCAGCTGCGGCGAAGTAGATCATCCTTCCTTGCCCGGCTTTCCGCCCACATCCCTAATTTGCTAGCCTTCAAGGTTCAAGCATTTCTTATCGATCGGCAGGTATACCCATGGCTTTCAGATTTTCCGGCGTCGACTTCCTTCATCTTGATGCGTCATTTTCTGAGGACGAGCTCCTTGTTCGCCGCACGGCACGCGACTTTGTCAACGACAACATCACCCCGATCATTGAAGAGTGCTTCCGCGAGGGGCGCTTTCCGCGCGAACTGGTGCGCACAATGGGTGAGCTCGGCTTTTACGGCGCCAATCTTGAGGGTTATGGCTGCGCCGGAATGTCCAACGTGGAGTACGGCCTGGTGATGCAGGAGCTGGAGCGCGGCGACAGCGGCCTGCGTAGCTTCGTCAGCGTGCAGTCGGCGCTGGTCATGTATCCCATTTACACCTTCGGCAGCGATGAGCAGAAGAATGCCTGGCTGCCCGCGCTGGCCACCGGAGAAAAGCTCGGCTGCTTCGGCCTCACT
>JAJXXG010000274.1 GCA_021781255.1 Acidobacteriota bacterium | reverse complement strand
CTCATCGTCTCGCCTTGCTGGCGGCCTGTGCCACCGATTCCGGCTCCGGAGAAAGCACAATCTTCATCAGGTTCGGCTCATGCGCATACAGCCGGTCAAACCAGCTGGGCCCGTCCTCCAGCGACGCCACCGCGGTGATCAGCGGCTTCACCTGAATCCTGCCGCTTGCCACCAGGTCAATCGCCTCAGGATACTCACCCGAGGAAGCAGCGCTGCCCTGCAGGCGAATCTGCCGCGAGACAACCTTCTGCAGCGGCAGCGTCACCTCTGGCGTAATGTTGCCGATAAGCGTGACGGTTCCGCCCTTGCGCACGCAGTCAATTGAGGTGGCAATGGTCTCATTGCGGCCCACCGCCTCCAGTACGAGGTCAACGCCGAGGCCATTCGTATGGCGATGAATCTCCTGCGTCAGTTGCGGCCCGGAGAGACAGAGCGCCTCATCGACTCCGAGAGAGCGGGCAAGCTCAAGCCGCGTGGCATCGATATCGGCAATCAGAACGCGCTTGTAACCGGCAGCCCGCGCAGCCTGCATGGTGAGCAGGCCAATCATGCCCGCGCCCACCACCAGCGCCGTTTCGCCTCCGCGCACGGCGCTGACGCGAACCCCGTGGAGCGCGACGGAGACAGCCTCAAGCATGGCCGCCTCAGGAAACGACATGCCCGCGGGCAGCTTGTAGACGATGCGTTCCGGAACAGCGATGTATTCCGCGAAGGCGCCCTCCCGGCGAAACTCCGCGCAGGAGACGCCGATCACCTGCCGCCGGTCGCACAGGTTCACATCGCCGCTGCGGCAGAAGCGGCACTCGCCGCAGTACACCGTGGAGTCGAAGGTAACGCGGTCGCCGGGGCTGAAGTTCTTTACGGCGCCGCCCACAGCCTCTACAACACCCGCGGCTTCATGGCCCATCACAAGGGGCGGTATACGTCTTCCCGAGGAGCCGTCGTAGCCATGCACGTCGCTCCCGCAGATGCCGCATGCGGCCACACGCACAAGCACGTCGTGCGCACCCGGCTCGGGCCGCGGAAGATCCGCGATCTCCAGCTTTCGATAGTCCGTCAACAACAGCGATTTCACAGGGCCTTCTCCGAATTGCGGGCTACTCCACCGTGACTGATTTTGCCAGGTTTCGGGGCTGGTCCACGTCGCAGCCGCGGCGAACAGCAATGTAGTAGGCAAGCAGTTGCAGGGGCACAATCTCGATCAGCGGCGAAAGCAGCTCAATCGAGTGCGGTACGGGAATCACGTGCTCCACCAGGCCGCCGATGGTCGTATCCCCTTCCGTGGCGATCGCAATCACGCGACCGGCGCGCGCCGTGACCTCCTGGATGTTGGAGAGCGTCTTCTCATAGCGAAGCCGGGAGGCCGGGTCTGACTCGTCGCATGTGGCCAGCACCACCACGGGCAGGTTCTCGTCGATGAGGGCATTGGGACCATGCTTCATCTCCCCCGCCGGATAGCCTTCGGCATGGATATAGGAGATCTCCTTCAGCTTGAGAGCTCCCTCCAGCGCGATGGGAAAATGGATGCCGCGGCCCAGATACAGAAAATCCCGGGCATTCGAAAACTCGCGGGCAAGGTGCTCGCACAGCGAGGCGGTCGTCCGCAGCACCTCTTCCATGCGCGCAGGAACGCGGCTCAGTTCCTCGATCAGGGCAACCGACTGCGCCGCATCGAGCTTGCCGCGCAACTGGCCCAGCTTGAGAGCCAGCAGGAACAGCGCCGTAAGCTGCGAAGTAAACGCCTTGGTAGACGCCACGCCAATCTCCGGTCCGGCGTGGGTATAGATGGCGCCGCGAGCCTCGCGGGCCACCATGGCTCCCACCACGTTGCAGATGGCCACCGTGGGGGAACCGAGCGCCTTCATCTCGCGCTGGGCGGCAAGCGTATCCGCCGTCTCGCCGGACTGCGTGATGAGCAGTCCCAGCGAGCCGGGCCCGGCGATGGGGTCGCGATAGCGATACTCGCTTGCGTAATCCACGTCCACGGGCAGTCGGGCAAGGCGCTCGATCATGTACTTCCCGGTAAGCGCCGCGTGCCAGCTGGTGCCGCAAGCCGCAATGCTGATGCTGGTGGCGGCGGCCAGCTCCTCTTCGGGAATATCCATCTCCCCCAGGAAGACCTTGCCGGAGTCCAGGGAGACGCGGCCCAGCGTGGTGTCGCGAATGGCCCTTGGCTGCTCCCATATCTCTTTGAGCATGAAGTGCTTGAATCCGCCCTTCTCTGCCTGGATCGGGTCCCACTGGATGCGCGTGATGGTCCGCTCGATGGGGTTGCCGTCAAAGTCCGTCAGGCTAACCCCGTCGCGGGTCAGGATGGCCATATCGCCATCGGCCAGGAAGTAGATATTGCGCGTGTGGTGCAGGATGCCGGGAACATCGGAGGCGACAAAGGCCTCGCCCTCTCCTACGCCAATGACGACCGGCGGCCCGGAGCGCGCGGCAATAATCTTGTCCGGCTCAGCGGCGGAGAGGATGCCCAGGGCAAAGGCCCCGGTCAGGCGCTTCACGGCCCGGCGCACGGCGACCTCCAGCGGAATGGGACTTCCGGCGGCCTCTGCGTCCTTCTGCACCTGCTCAATCAGGTGAGCGATGATCTCGGTGTCAGTCTCCGTCACGAACTTGTGCCCTTGCGCGGTCAGTTCGCGCTTCAGCGCAAGGTAGTTCTCCACAATGCCGTTGTGGACAACAACGATGCGCCCGGTGCAGTCGCGATGGGGATGGGCATTCTCTTCGGTGGGACGGCCATGCGTCGCCCAGCGGGTGTGGCCAATGCCAAAGGTGCCGTCGAGCGGATGGCTGGCGAGCAGTTCCTCAAGGTTGTGCAGCTTGCCTGGAGCGCGGCAAACCTCAAGGGTGGGCCGCGACGGACTGCCTACAGCAATGCCCGCCGAGTCGTAGCCGCGGTATTCGAGGCGCCTGAGCCCCTCAATGATGATGGGGACAACCTGCTTGGGACCAACGTATCCGACGATTCCGCACATGCAAGGATTTTAAGCGATAGAACGGCGCCACCATGCCGGTTATGGCATGGCGTCGTTTGCACACAGCCCGGCGGCGAACCAGCCGGCAGGCTTATTCCTCAATGCGGTATGTGAATTCTTCGATGACCGGGTTGGTGAGCACCTCCCGGGCAATACGCTCCACCTGGGCACGCGCAGCCTCGCCGGACAGGCCATCTGCCAGGGAAACCACAAAATACTTGCCCTGGCGCACGGCAGTTACATCCGCAAAGCCGATTTTGCGTAGAGCGTTCTGGATAGTCTGGCCCTGCGGATCCAGGACCGATGTCTTCAAAGTGACATAGACATGCGCCTTCATTAGCTGTGATTATATTAGTTCCGGCAGATGGCTGGTGAATTTCTGGAGGTCCCGCACGGATTTGCCCATCTGCCGCCACGCCCCACGGCGCAAGGAGAAACAGGAACATGGTGAACTACCTGGAGTTGCCGGTGGGCGAACGCGCCCCCGAAGTTTTTCGAGCTGTCATTGAGATCCCCAAAGACGCGACCAATAAGTTTGAGTACGACAAGCAAGATCGGAA
>JAJXXG010000263.1 GCA_021781255.1 Acidobacteriota bacterium | reverse complement strand
ATGGGTTCATGGCTGCCGCCAGCATGAAGCGCGCGGGAAAGCTGAGCGACATGGAGGCGCGCGCGATGGTGACGGTGTGGTCTTCCAGCGGCTGGCGCATCACCTCAAGGACGTTGCGCGGAAACTCCGGCAGCTCGTCGAGGAAAAGCAGACCGTTGTGTGCCAGGGAGACCTCGCCGGGACGGGGCACGATGCCGCCGCCGATGAGGCCTGCGTCGGAGATGGTGTGATGCGGGGCGCGGAAGGGGCGTTGCGTGACCAGGCCCGCCGCTGCGTCGAGCACGCCGGAGACGGAGTGGATCTTGGTGGTCTCAAGAGCCTCGTCGAATGTGAGCGGCGCAAGGATGGAGGGCAGCCGCTTGGCCAGCATGGTTTTGCCGGAGCCGGGCGGGCCGATCATGAGGATGTTGTGGCTGCCCGCGGCGGCTACTTCCAGCGCGCGCTTGGCGGTCTGCTGGCCGCGCACGTCTTTGAAGTCAACGGCGAAGTGCTGCAACTCGCCGAGGAGATTTTCCGTGGAGACACGATAGGGCTCGCGCTGCGGAACACCGAGCACGGAGCTGTTGAGCAGTTCGATGACATCGAGCAGAGACGAGACAGGATAGACCTGGACGCCCTCGACGACAGCGGCCTCGGCGGCATTGGCGGCGGGAAGAATGAGATGCGGGATGCGTCGCTCGCGCGCGAGGATGGCGACGGGGAGCATGCCGGGAATGGGCCGCACGCTGCCATCCAGGCCGAGCTCGCCCACGACGAGGAACTGGCTTATGTCGCGAATCTGCAAGGCGCCGTAAGCGCCGAGGATGCCGAGCGCGATGGGCAGGTCAAAGCCGGAGCCCTCTTTCTTGAGGTCAGCCGGCGCAAGGTTGATGGTGATGTGCGTGGGCGGAATAAGGTAGCCCGAGTTCTTGATGGCCGCACGGACGCGATCGCGGCTTTCGCGGACGGCAGCGTCCGGCAGGCCGACGGTGTGGAAGTGATCCTGATCGGAGACCGTACCGCTGTAGTCGACTTCGACATCAATGAGGTTGGCGTCGATTCCGTAGACGGCCGCGCTGAGAGCTTTAAAGAGCATGGCGGTGATTTGCTGCGAGTGTAACAGAAGCGAGTTACCCGGAACGGGCAGAGAGCGATACGCGAGGTTACCGAAGAGATGGGCAGGCTTGCGACGGGAACGCGAGTCGGCGCGAAGACTGTGTTTCCCGCTACAATCCTTGCGTGACGACGAGTCTGTTTGATCTGTACAAGATTGGCGTGGGTCCGTCGAGCTCGCACACCATGGGGCCCATGCGCGCGGCGTGCCGGTTTGCACGCGAGCTGGGCGGGCGAGGACTGCTGGAGCGAGTGGCGCGGGTGCAGGTGGATCTGTATGGGTCACTGGCGCTGACGGGCCTGGGCCATGCGACGGACCGGGCCGTGCTGCTGGGCCTGACGGGCAACGAGCCCGCGACGATCGACCCGGCGTTGATTGAATCCACGGTTGCCGCGATTCGCGCGAGCGGCGAGCTGCGGCTGGCGGGCGAGAGAACGATTGCCTTCGCTGAAGCGAACGACATGTTATTTCATCGCGACCAGATGACTCCGCCGGGAGCGCAGACACAGCATCCGAACGGTTTGCGTTTGACGGCGTTGGATGCGGCGGGCGCGAAGCTGGAAGAACGCACGTTCTTCTCCGTAGGCGGCGGATTCATTGTGGAGGATGGCGCGCGCGAGACGCGGGAGCGGCAGGAAGCCGCGATTCCGTTTCCGTTTCACACGGCAGCGGAGTTGCTGGCGGCGGCGCATGCGAATGAGTTATCGATCAGCCAGTTGATGCTGGAGAACGAGTGCGCTCTGGTGGCGCGGGACTCGGAGCAGCCGCCGGTGCAGGTGGTGCGCGAAGGCATCGATCGCATCTGGCAGGTGATGCAGGAGTGCGTGCGGCGCGGGATGGAGACGGAGGGCATACTGCCGGGAGGACTGAACGTGAGGCGTCGTGCGCGCAGGCTGGCGGAACGGCTGCGCGAGAAAGAGGCGGATGGATTGCGAGGAGATCCGCTGGCGCCGCTGGATTGGGTGACGGTGTATGCCATGGCGGTGAATGAAGAGAATGCCGCGGGCGGGCGCGTGGTGACCGCGCCGACGAATGGAGCGGCGGGCGTGGTGCCGGCGGTGCTGCATTACTACGACCGGTTTGCGCCGAATGCGGACCACGAGGGAATGCTGCGCTTCTTTCTGACGTCGGCTGCGATTGGGATTCTGTACAAGGAGAATGCCTCGATCAGCGGCGCGGAGGTGGGCTGCCAGGGCGAGGTGGGCGTGGCGTGCTCAATGGCGGCCGGCGGTCTGACAGCGGCGCTGGGCGGAACCAACGGGCAGGTGGAGCACGCGGCAGAGATTGCGATGGAGCACAACCTTGGCATGACCTGCGATCCGATTGGCGGGCTGGTGCAGATTCCCTGCATTGAACGCAATGCCATGGGTGCGGTGAAGGCGGTGCAGGCCTCTCGCATTGCGCTGTATGAGGCCGAGGCGCACAAGGTCTCGCTTGATCAGGTGATACGCACAATGTATCTGACCGGGCTGGACATGCAGGCGCGTTACAAGGAGACGAGCCTGGCGGGACTGGCGCTGAACGTGATCGAGTGCTGAGGATGCGGGCGAACGGAGTTCAATCTCGCGACAAGGAAGAGCGCATTGCAGATGCCGGATGAAGAAGCGCAGGCGGCGATGGAGACCGGCGTATCGCAGACGACGATGCGCGGCGCGGTTCCGCTAGCACCGGCATGGCACACGGCGGTGCTGCTGGTGGCGATTGCAGCGGCATCGCTGCATGGTGCGAGCCTGGCGGGCACGCAGGCCGCGCCGAACCGGCTGGTAATTTACGGCATGACGGCGACGCTGGAAGTGGCGATGCTGGGATGGGTCGCATTCGGTGTGAGGATGCGCGGGAGTTCGCTGCGCTCGCTGCTGGGCGCGATGGCGGGTGGAAGCCGAGGCGTGATGGCGGACCTTGGCGTGGCGTTTGTGTTCTGGATTGCGGTGCTGATGATTCTTGGATCGCTGGGGCTGATGTGGTCGGGCATGGAAGATGCTGTGATGCATCGGCAGAGCATAACGCAGGCCGCGCATCCGCTTGCGCCCAGCCCATCGCAACAGGCGGCGATACGCGCTGTTGCCCGGCTTGCTCCGGGAAATGCGACGGAGGCCGCATGCTGGATACTGCTTTGCCTGCTGGCGGGATTCGCAGAAGAGGTTGTGTTTCGCGGTTATCTGCAACAGCAGTTCACGGCGTGGACGAGCGGAGCACGGACGGCAGGCGTTGTGTTTTCCGCGCTGGCGTTTGGCGCGGCGCATGGATACCAGGGAATGCGCAACATGGTGCTGCTGGCAGTGTTCGGTGTTTTGTTCAGCCTGCTTGCACTGTTACGCGGTAACTTGCGCGCGTGCATCTTTGCGCATGGATGGCATGACGTGATTGCCGGATTGACGGTGTCAGCGCTTCGCGCGCATCACCTTTTATAACGACCGAATGCGAAAACAGAATTCGCGGATGAGAATTGTTACCACTTTTTCCACTTCTGCTTCGTTTTTTTCTTGACACTGAGCAAGCATGAATCTATACATTCCTCAACTGCAATACGTGTTGCAGTTTCGATGCAACCCATCGACAAGGGAGAATAGGCAAATGGCAACCAAGAAAGCAGCCAAGAAGGCACCCGCGAAGAAGGCCGCGAAGAAAGCCGCGAAGAAGAAGTAACGGGTCAACCAACCAAAAGGCAACACTCCGAGGGGACGCTGCAAAGCGTCCCCTCAGTGTTTTCAAGGAAAGGGTTACACTAAAAGGCGCAACAAGCATAAGGAACGACCGATGACACGCCGCCGCTGGATTGCAGAACACTGGGATGAAGCCACCGCGACGCTTACAGGCGCGCAGGCTGAGCATTTGACGCGCGTGCTGCGCGCGCAGCCGGGCATGGAAGCCGACGTGGTAGCGGGCGGCCATGTGTTTCATGCCGAGCTGGCTGCGATTGCCGAAGACGAGGCGCGCTTCAACCTGATTGCGGAGTTGAAGGCAGCCCCGGCGCTGCCGGTCACGCTGGTGATGGCGGTCTTCAAGTTCGACCACATGGAGTGGGGCATTGAGAAGGCAACCGAGCTGGGGATTGCCGCGATTGCGCCGGTGATTACACGGCGCACGGAGAAGCACCTGGCGCAGGCCGCTGCCAAGCGCGTGGAGCGCTGGCGGCGTATTGCGCACGAAGCGTCGCAACAGTCGCGGCGTTCGGATGTTCCGGTGATTCACGATCCGGTAGCGCTGGCGGAGCGAATCCGGGCGGCTTCGAACGCCAATCGTATTGTGCTTGCGGAGCAGGAGCGCTCGACGACGCTGAGGCGGGCGATGGAAGAGTTGATGGCGGCCAGCGGGGAAGAGATGCCCGAGTTTGAGCTTGCCATTGGACCGGAAGGCGGATGGGCTCCAAACGAAGAGGCGCTGTTCGATGCGAATGCGTGGCGCGCGGTGACGCTGGGTCCGCGCATTCTGCGCGCGGAGACGGCGGCGATCTCCGCGATGGCAGTGGTGGCGTCGTTCCTGGAGTAGACGCGCTGCAATCGTCCGGGCTCTAGCAACCTTAAGGAAGATCGCACAGAAAGAATCCGCTTAGAGCGAGACGCCGCGCTTCCACGGGATGAAGTCGTTCTGACCCAGCAACTCCGCTTTGGTGAGGCGTTCGCCGCTGGCGACCTGAATGCACAGGTTGAGCAGTTGATCCGCGCAGTCGGGGATGGTTGTCTCCCCGGTGACGATGCCGCCGGCGTTGAAGTCGATGATGTCGCTCATGCGCGCGGCCAGAGTGGAGTTGGTGGAGATCTTGAGGACGGGCGCGACGGGATTTCCCGTGGGTGTTCCGAGGCCGGTGGTGAAGAGCACTAGGTTGGCGCCTGCTCCGGCCTGCGCTGTGACGCACTCCACGTCGTTGCCCGGCGTGCAGAGCAGATTGAGCCCCGGGGTGGTGACGTACTGCGGGAAATCGAGCACATCGCGAATGGGCGCGGTGCCGCCTTTGCGCGCGGCTCCGGCGGATTTGATGGCGTCGGTGATGAGGCCGTCTTCAATGTTGCCGGGGGAGGGATTCATCTCCAGGCCGGAGTGGACGGCGCGTGCGCGAGCGGCGTAGGCCTGCATGAGATCAAAGAAGCGCTGGGCGAGGGCATCGGTTGCGCAGCGGTTGATCATCTCCTGCTCGACGCCGTGCAACTCCGGAAATTCGCTGAGGATGGTTTTTGCGCCGATGCCGCCGAGCAGGTCAGAGACATGGCCGAGCGTGGGATTGGCGGAGATGCCGCTGAAGCCGTCGGAGCCGCCGCACTTGAGTCCCACGGTGAGCGCGGAGAGCGGCGCGGGAGCGCGCGTGATGCGATTGGCCTGCGCCAGCGCGGCAAAGGTTTCGTCGAGCGCCTGGTTCATCAGTACGGATTCCTGGCCGCAGCGCTGCTGATCGAAGATGAGCACGGGCTTGTGCATGCCGGGGTCGCGGGCGCGAAGCTCGTCCATGAGCATGCTGGCCTGGGCATGCTGGCAGCCGAGGCTGAGCACGGTGGCGCCGGCGACGTTGGGATGATGAATGTAGCCGGCGAGGAGGCCGCAAAGCGCCTGCGCATCCTGACGCGTGCCGCCGCATCCGCCTTCGTGGGTGAGGAAGCGAATGCCGTCGAGGTTGGGAAAGACGCGTTCGGAGCGGGCGGGGACAAACTCCGCTGCCGCGCTGGAGCTGCCGGTGGCCTGCTGCTGCACGAGGCGGCGCACATGCTGACGATAGGCGCTGCCGGAGGTGCCGTATCCGAGCTCCTCGTCGAGCGCTTCCTTCATGCGCTCCACGTTGCGGTTTTCGCAGAACACGAGCGGAAGCACGATCCAGTAGTTGCGCGTGCCGACCTGGCCGTCGGCGCGATGGTAGCCGAGGAAGGTGCGATGCATCCATGCCGAGGCGTCAGGCTGCGCGAAGGAGACGGGCTGGCGAACGGAGGTGTAGTCGCCGGTGCGGTGGCGCACGTTCCGCGTGGTGAGCAGACTGCCGCGCGCGATGGGAGCGGTGGCTTCACCGACGACCATGCCGTACATGTAGATGAGGTCGCCGGGGCGGAGATCGACGAGGGCGAGCTTGTGCTTGGCGGGGATGTGCTCCGATACAGGGCAGTTTATCTGACCGTGGTGCGCGACAGATCCGGCAGAGAGAGGCGCCAGAGCCACAAGGACGTTATCGCGAGGGTCAAGATGGAGAACGGTTTCAGGCATGAGGGCTGGTTCCTTCGGGGACGAGCTGTGCAACCAACAGGGTAAGCATACAACCTGTGCATCCGTGCTGGCTTGCGCGGTTCGTCTATGATCGATATTTCTGGTTAGAAGCCGATTGGGAGTGATGGAAATGAAGTGTGTTGTATTGGAAGGTCCGGGACAGGCTGTGGTGAAGAGCATTGACGAGCCGCAGGGACTGGGCGCAGAAGATGTGCTGTTGCGCGTGAAGATGGTGGGCTTGTGCGGAAGTGATCTGAACTCGTATCGCGGGCGCAACCCGATGATCAGCTTTCCACGCATACCCGGCCATGAGGTTGCGGCGGTGGTGGAGGAGACGAGCCAGGCGCATCCGCAATGGCGGAAGGGCATGCACGTGACGCTTTCGCCGTACTCGAACTGCGGGCGGTGCGCGGCCTGCCTGCGGGGACGCGCGAACGCCTGCCAGCACAACCAGACGCTGGGCGTGCAGCGCGACGGCGCACTGGCGGAGTTTATTGCGGTGCCGGCGGGGCGGCTGTACCGGGCGGACCTGACGCTGAAGGAGCTTTGCCTGGTGGAGCCGCTGACGGTGGGCTTTCATGCGGCGGCGCGCGGGCGCGTGGCGCAGGGCGACACGGTGGCGATCTTCGGCTGCGGCGGTGTTGGCCTGGGCGCGGTGGCTGGCGCTGCCTTTCGCGGGGCGACGGTGATTGCCGTTGACTTGGACGACGACAAGCTGGCCATTGCGCAGAAGGCCGGGGCCGCGCACCGGGTGAACACCGCGACGAGCGATCTGCATGCGCAGCTTGCGGAGCTGACTGGCGGCCGGGGTCCGGACGTGATTATCGAGGCGATTGGACTGCCGCAGACGTTTCGAGCGGCGGTGGACGAGGTGGCGTATACGGGTCGCGTGGTGTACATCGGCTATGCCAAGGAGCAGGTGGCCTATGAGACGCGGCTGTTTGTGCAGAAGGAGCTGGACATTCTGGGCTCGCGCAATGCGCTGCCGGAGGACTTCCGCGACGTGATCCGGATGCTGGAGGGGCGGCGTTTTCCGGTGGAGGACGCGGTGACGCACATGGTGCCGATGGATGCGGCGCCGGAGATTCTGGAGGCGTGGAGCCGCGAGCCTGCGCGATACTCCAAGATCATGATTGAGGTGGGGTGAGCGCGGGCCGGCGTTGCGGATCGCGAATCGGGGAAGGTACGGAGGGAGCATCCATGGCGGCTGCGGGAGCACTTCGCGTGGGCCTGTGCGGCATTGGGCTGGAGGCCTACTGGAGCCAGTTTGCGGGTTTACAGGAGCGGCTGGAGGGCTACGTGGCCACGGTGGCGGCGCGGCTGGAGCGTCCGGGCGTTGCGGTGGTGAACCTGGGACTGGTGGATACGCCGCAGCGCGCGCAGCAGGCGGGGCGCAGGTGCCGTCGCGAAGATGTGGATGTGCTGTTTCTTTACGTGACGACCTATGCGCTCTCCAATACGGTGCTGCCGCTGGTGCAGCGTGCGGGCGTTCCGGTGGTGGTGCTGAACCTGCAGCCGGAGGCAGCGATGGACTATGACGCCTTCAACCGGCTGGAGGATCGCACGGCGATGACCGGGCAGTGGCTGGCCTATTGCTCGGCGTGCCCGGTGCCGGAGATTGCCAATGTGCTGCGGCGGGCAGGGATTCCCTTTCACGAGGTGACGGGGGTGCTGAACGAGGCCGCAACGTGGCACGAGATCGAGGAATGGCTGGCGGCTGCGCAGGTTCGCGCGGCGCTGGCCGGGGCGCGGCTTGGCCTGATGGGCCACTACTACAGCGGCATGCTCGACATCATGACGGACGTGACGCTGGTTTCGATTGCCTTCGGCACGCACGTGGAGATGCTGGAGGTGGATGAGCTGAGCGCGCTGGTTGCGCAGGTGAGCGAGGCGTCCATTGATGCGCGCGTGCGCGAGCTGGAGGCCAGCCTGGATGTGCAGCCGGATTGTCCGGCGGAGGAGTTGCGGCGCGCAGCGCGGACCTCGGTTGCGCTGGACGCGTTTGTGGCGCGGCATGAACTGGATGCGCTGGCGTACTACTACAAGGGCTCAGGCAATGCGGCGAATGAGGACACGATGAGCTCGATCATCCTGGGCACGTCGCTGCTGACGGCACGGCATATTCCGGTGGCGGGCGAGTACGAGGTGAAGAACGTGCTGGCCATGAAGATGATGGACGTGCTGGGCGCGGGCGGGTCGTTCACGGAGTACTACGCGATGGACTGGAACGATGACCTGGTGCTGATGGGGCATGATGGGCCGGGACATATCGCGATTGCCGAGGGAAGGACCAAGGTGCGTCCGCTGCGCGTGTATCACGGCAAGGTCGGGCGAGGCTTGTCTGTGGAGATGAGCGTGAAGCACGGGCCGGTGACGCTGCTCTCGGTTGTGGAGGATGCGGAGAGGCGCTTCAAGCTGGTGGCGGCCGAGGGGGAATGCGTGCCCGGACCGATTCTGGAGATCGGGAACACGAACAGCCGGTATCGCTTTCCGCTGGGCGCGCGCGGGTTTGTGCAGGCGTGGAACGCGCAGGGTCCGGCGCACCACTGCGCCGTTGGCGTGGGGCACGTGGCCGCAACGCTGGAGAAGACAGCGGCGCTGATGGGCGTGGGCTTTTGCCGCGTTTGCTGACGACCGGCTACAGGTGCGCGATGTGGAGCAGCAGGCCGGCGAGCGCGCCGCCCAGCAGCGGTCCGAAGACCGGAATGGGCGCGTAGCTCCAGTTGGAGCCGCCCTTGCCGGGAATGGGCGCGAGCGCATGCACGAGCCGGGGGCCGAGGTCGCGGGCGGGATTGATGGCGTAGCCGGTGGTGCCGCCGAGCGAGAGACCGATGCCCCAGACGAGGCTGGCGACGAGCCATTGTCCAACGCCGGCGGCAGGTCCGGTTGCGGAGACTCCGTGGGAGCCGATGGCGCCTGCGACGATGACCAGCACCATGGTGCCGATGACTTCACTGATGAAATTGAAGAGCGGGCTGTGCACGGCGCCGTTGGTGCAGAAGATGCCGAGCTTGGATGCGGGATCGGGCGTGTGCTGCCAGTGCGGGCCGTAGTGCACAACGGTGAGCGCTGCGCCGCCCATGGCGCCGAGAAGTTGCGCCGACCAAAGATAGATGAGTTGCGAGAAGTCGCCGCCGGCGATGGCGCTGGAGAGGGTGATGGCGGGATTCAGGTTGGCGCCGGGGCTGCCGAAGGCCTGGGCCACAAGGACACCGCAGAGGACGGCGAGGGCCCATCCGGTGGTGATGACCATCCATCCGGCGTCTGCCGCGTAGGACTTGCGCAGGGCGACGCCGGCGCAGACGCCGTTGCCCAGAAGCACCAGAACGAGGGTGCCCATAAACTCACCGAACCAGACAGAGTGCATGCAGGAATCCTTGGCGCAACAAAGCGCGAGACCGTGGGAATCAGGCTGGCCCGGCAGAGAGCGCGCACGAGGTGGATTTCAAGATCCCTTGCATTCTCCAACGTGAGGCGCGGTTTCGCCAAGCCCTGCGTTGGAGACGGAGGCTACGGGTTGCCGGCGAGGGCGGGCTGAGCGGCGCCGGGCGTTGCATTTGCGTAGCGCTGCCAGTGAGTGAGCAACTCGTTTACGACGGTGTGGCCGACGGTGTAGGCAGCTTCCAGCGAAGGCAGGTAGGCGCTGTAGGAGCCGATGCGCTGGCGCGAAAGGCTCTCAGCGGCGCTGAGGCCGCGGGGTTGCTGATCGTAGTTGCTGACGGTGCGCAGGATGAGGATGCGGCTCCAGTCCACGCGATGAGCGGCGGCGAGGGATTTGAGCGAGAGGAGCGTGCCGGTGTCTTCCATGGCGGTGGTGAAGAACTGGCCCTGGCCGCCGGTGAAATAGCTGACCCACTGGGACGCCCAGGCATCGAAGAGCCTGCCGTGCCAGAAGGTGGAGGAGGAGATCTCATCGCCGAGGGTGACGAAGGGCGGGCGCTGGGCGGCGGCTCCGTCGAACGCGGAGCGAAGCTGGCGGAGCTTGTCGGAGTCAGCGAGCGGAACCGAGGCGGTGAGCTGCCAGGCCCACTGGGCAAGGGTGGGATTGAGCGCGTAGACCTGGCCGTCGAGCGGGGCGGCGGGCGGCTCGAAGGGGCGGGTTTTGCGCAGGGGCAGAAGACCGGTGGACCAGTCCGGCGGGATTTCGCGCGCGTCGATCTCGTAGCCGAGGTCGCCATCGACGACCCAGCGGGCCCATGCCGCTGAACCGAGCGATATGCGATCGGGATTGCCGCCGGAGATGCCCGCGATGATCCAGTAGGCGTGAGTGAGGTCGAAGCGCGGATCAAGGCCGAGAGCCATGATGGTGGCGGCGGCGTGCGCGGTGCCCTGGCCGGTAAGCACGGCCATCTCGCCGGAATGGTTCATGCGTACGGCGTGGTAGGAGGCGGGCAGTGGAAAAACGCGGTCCAAATGATCGCGCTCCACCCAGTATTGGAGTTCGCCGGGGGCGTCGCCTGTGTCCTGGCCCTGCTCGAACATGGCCACGACGACGACTTTGACGGGAATGCGGCGCGGCGCGGCCTGGAGCGGTAACCCCTGTGCGCAGAGGAGCGTAAGCAAGGGCAGGAAGAGGCGGGCGGCGATTCGGCTGGGCATATCTCGATTATGCGATGAGCGGCGGGTTTCACGGAGTGGTACCGCGCGCTGTTGCAGGGATTTAACCTGCATCGCCGGCAGTGGTGGCATAATCTAAACCAACAAAACAGACTTCACGAATCGGTAGTGAAACCAGCACACCAGACTGGCAAGTGTCCAGGCTGCGGTTGTGCGTTGCCGGGTTGTGCCTGCAAACAGAGCGAGAGCGGCCGGGAGTTTGCCGTGCGGCTGCAGGATCGCTGTGGCAGGCAGATGTACCGCGCGGTTTTGCATGTTGCGGCATATCCCCACAAACCGAGGTAGAACGAATTTTCTTAGGAGAACCAGAACGCTATGAATCCAATCCATACGATGCTGAGAAGCGGACGCTGGTGCATGCGCGGCCTGCTGCTCTGTGTTGCGATGCTGACGATGGCAACCCTGCCCGTGTTGGCGCAAGACGCGGGCTTCGGTTCCATCAGCGGCACTGTGACGGACCCCAATCACTCCGTGGTTGCGGGCGCAACTGTTTCAGTCATCCAGACGGACACCGGAATCCGGCGCGATTTGCAGACCACGTCGGCCGGGACGTACTCGGCGACCTTTTTGAAGCCGGGACGCTATGAGGTGCTGATTTCAGCTCCGGGATTTGCCACGGTGCATCGCACGGGCCTGACGGTGCCGGTAGGCCAGATTCTGACAATTGATGTGGAACTGCCGGTGGCTGCGGCGCAGTCGACGGTGACGATTACCGGTGATGCTCCGCTGATTGATACGGAGAAGATTGGCGCATCGCAGGAGATTGGATCGACGCTGCTGTCGAACCTGCCGATCAACGGCCGCCGCTTTGATGAGGTGGTGCTGCTGACGCCGAACGTGGCACCGGACGGCACGAGCGGCCTGATTGCGTATCGCGGCGTTTCAGGCCTGTACAACACGAACCTGATTGACGGCGCCAACAACAACCAGGCGTTCTTCTCAGAGGCGCGTGGACGCGCAATTGGCGCACCGTATGTGTACTCGACGGATTCGATTCAGGAGTTCCAGTCGGCGGCTTCGTCGTATGGCGCGGAGTTTGGCCAGGCGGCGGGCGGACAGATCAACGCGGTGAGCAAGTCGGGCACCAACCAGTATCACGGCGACCTGTTCTACTATCTGCGCTATCCCACGCTGAATGCGCTGGACCCCTACGGCAAGGCGCACAAGCTGCTCACGCAGCCGATTCACCAGCAACACCAGTTCGGCGGCTCGGTGGGCGGTCCGATTCTGCACGACAAACTGTTCTTCTTCTTCACCTATGACGGCTTCCGCAAGGTGAACCCGATTGTGTATCTCTCCAACTTCAATTTTGCCGCCTACACCTGCTCGCCGCTGCTGACGACGGCGCAGTGCCAGGCCGGGCTGGACTACATGCAGGGCAACACGGCGGGCATGTTCGGCTACAAGAACCAGGGCATTTTTCCGCGGCTTGTGAAGCAGGACATCTTCTTCCCGAAGCTGGACTGGCAGGTGGACCAGAAGAACCACGTGAGCGCGGAGTTCAACTGGCAGAACTTCAACGAGCCGAACGGCTACAACACATCGAACACGGTGACGAACGGCGGCGTGACGCAGAACGGCACGTCGAACTTCCACGAGCGTTTTGGCATTGCGAACTGGACGAGCGTGCTGAGCTCCTCGGCGGTGAACCAGGTGCTGTTCCAGGTATCGCGCGACTTTGAGACGGCGAGCACGAACACGAGCGGCCCGGCGATCTTCATCTCCGGCGTGGCTGGCTACGGCGAGACGAGCGCTCTGCCGCGCGGCGCGTTTCCGGACGAGCACCGCGTGCAGATTGCGGACATCTTCTCGAAGACGCAGGGCCGGCACGACATGAAGTTCGGCCTGGACTTCAGCTTTATTCACGAGTATCTGGCCAACCTGTTCCAGGGCGACGGCAGCTACAGCTACACGGTGGAAGGCACGCCAGGCGGCAACCTGACGGACTGGATGCTGGACGTGTTCGGCATCAACACGGGCGATGTGTATGCCGGACGGCACTATCGCAGCTTTACGCAGGTGAATGACCCGATTACGCACATCGGCGCGGACGACTTCTGGAACAAGGATCTGTCTGGCTTTGCGCAGGATCGCCTGAAGTTGACGCCGAAGCTGCAGGTTTCAGCCGGTCTGCGCTACGACGTGCAGCTGGTTCCGCAGCCTCCGCGGCCGAACACGACCAGCGACCTTGCGAAGAAGTTCACGGACACGATTCACATTGGCTACACGGCGCTGCAGCCGCGGCTGGGCTTCAGCTATCAGGGCTGGAAGGACGGCGTGATTCGCGGCGGCTACGGCATGTTTGTGGGCCTGACGTCGAACTCGACGTACTACACGATGCGCGTGGAGAACGGCGTGTTCCAGCAGCAGTACAACGTATCGCGCAGCAGCAGCACGACGAATCCGTTCCCGGCCTGGGCTCCGCAGTATACGAACGTGCTGTTTACGCCGCCGGGACCGGCTTTGACGGCTCCCTTCAGCGGTGCGCTGACTCCGCAGGTGGTGAACACGGGTGCGACGCTGGCTCCGCTGTCGTTCCGCGGACTTGACCCGAGCTACGAGAACCCGTACTCGCACTCGTTCGACATCTCAGTGGAGCAGGAGCTGCCGTACAACTCCGCGCTGACGCTGGGCTATGTGGGCAACCGCGCGATGCGGCTGCCGGTCTTTGTGGACGTGAACCTGAAGCCGGCCACGACCACCAAGACCTATGACGTGGTGGACAAGTCCGGCAACACGCTGAAGACGGTGACGGTGCCGTGGTACACGCAGCGGCAGACGTATGTGGACGGCAGCATTCTGGGCGGCTTTAGCGGCGTGAACAGCTGGTACCACTCGTTTGTGGCCACGCTGAAGAAGCCGGTGAGCCACGGCGTGGAACTGCTGGCGAACTACACCTACTCCAGCGCGACGGACGGCGGGCAGGTGTCGGGCGTGAACGGCACGTTCAACGGCACGGATACGCCGATTGATCCGATGAACCTGAAGGCCGAGCAGGCGCGCTCTGACCTGGACATGACGAGCCGCCTGACGGGCAGCTTCATCCTGTCTCCGACTATCCGGACAGACCTGGGACTGCTGAGCCTGGCGGTGAACGGCTGGAGCTTCTCTGGCAGCTACACGGCGCAGAGCGGCAACCCGGTGACGGGCTTTATGGCCAACAGCCCCAGCAGCGCGCTGGGCGTGGGCGATCCGCTGAACACGGCGAACGTGGGCGGCGACGGCGGCATTACGGGCGCCGAGCTGAGCCTGTTCAACTCCGGCACGCCGGGACGCATTCCGCAGTTCAAGCGCAATGCGTTTGCCGGGCCGGGCGTGCATAACCTGGATGCGCGGCTGGCGCGCGACTTTACGCTGCACGAGGGCGTGAAGATGCAGTTCCTGGTGGAGGCCTTCAATGTGGCCAATCACCAGAACATTCTGGCGGTGAGCACCAACTACTCGTCGTATGTTCCGGCGAGCAAGTGCGCGGGCGGCCACACGAA
>JAJXXG010000086.1 GCA_021781255.1 Acidobacteriota bacterium | reverse complement strand
GTCCACATTCGCAGTCTCAATCCACCACAGCGCATTCTGAATCAAGTACTGCGCTACGAGCGGATTTTGCTGGTTGAGGTCGGGCATGGCGTCAGTAAACCAGCCGTGCGTTATGTCATTCCAGGCCCGCTGCGGAGCGTGCGGATCTACAAGCTGATAGAAGTCATGCTGTGCCTGCTGATGATGCTCGAGCGTGCCATGGAACCAGTCGGGCGCTGGCGGATCGAGCACCCACGGATGCTGCACACCGATGTGATTGGGAACGAGATCGAGGATGAGCTTGATGCCGCGCGCATGGAGCGCGTCTGATAGATGGCGGTAATCCTGCAGTGTGCCGAAGTGTGAATCGACGGCATAGAGGTCTGTTGCAGCGTAGCCGTGATAGGAGTCGTGCATGTTTGCGTTGGAGACGATGGGCGTGGTCCACAGCGCTGTGATGCCGAGTTGCTTCAGATAGTCGAGATGCTGCTCGATGCCGGCGAAGTCTCCGCCGTGCCAGCCACGCGATGCCGCGCGGTCATAGCCGGGCTGATTGTTGCCGGGGTCGCCGTCTGCAAAGCGATCGGTCATGATGAGGTAGATGACGTCAGCGGAGGAGAAGCCGGCGTGCGCCTTTGGATCCTGCGCGCGCGCCTGAAGCACGTAGCTATGCTGCGCCTGACCGGCGTTGTTGCTGGCCGTGATCTGCAGGGTTTGCGGCGAGGCATTGGCAGTACTGAGCCAGACGAAGGCCCAGTGGCCGTTTGGCGAAGACTGCGTGCGGACGATCGTTACATGCTTGCCCGTGATGCGGAAGCGTGCGTGATCCAGATGCTCACCGTGCAACAGCAGCATGGGATCGGGCATGCCGGCCCACCAGCCGGGCGGGTCGATCTTGTCAATGCGCGGCGCCTGTGCACATGCATCGGGCAGAAGAAAGCACAGACAGAAAAGCGCCAGAAAACGGGACAGCAACCGCATGAGGATCTCCGAGAGAGAGCGAGCGTAGGTGCAGCGGACAGAGTACCGCTCCGGCACTTGACTCACAACCAAAACATTATCTTGTGGTGATGCCCCGCGGCAGCCAGGCGACTGCCGCGGGTTGGTTCAGTGGCTTGTCCTTCGCCAGGAGACTAGAACGTGAGACGTCCACCGAACTCGAGTTGGCGCTCAGTGTATTCGCGAGTTCCATCGATCGCGCCAAAGTTGCTTAGCGGGTTGGAGTTGTTCACGCCGGAGTCCAGGTAACCGTTGGGGTTGGTGAACTGCGGCGTGTTGAAGACGTTGTAGGCCTGGAAGCGGAACTCGAACTTGATCTTCTCTGGCAGGGTGAAGCTCTTGAAGAGAGCAGCATCCATGCCGCGATAGCCAGGCCCGTGGAGCACGTTGCGATTCAGGCTGCCGGGACGAATGGGAATGCCAGCGGCCGTGACCGGCGGAGGCGTAAACGATCCGGTGGCGAACCACTGATGCAGCGTCTTGGGATAAGAGACTCCCTTGACGATGTCCACGCGGTTGGTAAACGTGGAGTTGATGATGTTGCCGTTGGGATCGGTTCCCTTGTTGGTGGTGAGATCGAACGGCGTGCCGGTTTGCAGCGTGACCACGGTGTCGAACTGCCAGCCGCCTATGGCTTCATCCAGAGCGAGCGGGATGTTGGAGCCGAAGGCCTTGCCACGCCCGAAGGGCAGCTGTGCCAGCCCGCTGAAGCTGAAGGTCTGGCGCTGGTCCTGGTCGGCGCTGCCGTAGTTGGCGGCCATGTCGATGCCCGAGGCGGTGATGAACATATTCTGCCCCGGGCCGTTGGCGCCGGTGGAGAAGGCACCGTTGGAGTTATCGAAGGTATGCGACCAGGTGTAGGCGGCCGTAAGCTGCACGCCCTGCAATGCGCGGCGATTGAGGAAGACCTGCAGAGCGTTGTAGTTGCCTGAGCCGATGTTCGCGCCCTCCGTGATGGAGCCGCGCTTGGGATAGAGTGTGGTGGTGCTGTTGAGCACGGGCCCGTTGATATTGAACCACGTGGAGAGACGATCGGACTTGTCGCCTACGTAGGCTGCGTTGATGGAGGTGTCCTTGTCGAGCTGGCGCTCCAACTGCAGGTTCCACTCCATGACGCGCGGGGTCTTGTTCGTAGGCAGAACCGCGAGCAGAGCTGCGTTGACCGGGTTGGAGCGATCGACCGTGGAGCCGAAGATCGGCAGCGGAAGCGCGCTGGTGGCGTTCAGATTGTTGTTGTCGCCCGCAGGGCCCTGACCGGTGAAGGTGATGCGGAAAGCATTGCCCGCCGTGTACTGCTCATAGCCGTTGAAGTCAGGATTGTTGGAGAGCTGGTTGCCCACGCCTCCACGGTCGAGGAAGTAGAAGATGCCGAAGCCGCCGCGCAGGGACGTCTTGCCATCACCGAGCAGATCGTAGGCAAAACCAAGGCGCGGAGCGAAGTTGGTCTTGTCTGTCTGGATGATGCTGCGGCTTACGCCATTGCTGCCGGCCACGACGAGGGTCTGCGTGTTGAGGTTGAAGTCAGACTGCTCGTTATGGATTTCGTAGGGGTTGGTATAGAGGTCATAGCGGATGCCAAGGTTGAGCGTGAGGCGACGATTGAGCTTCCAGTCGTCCTGCGCGTAGTAGCCCGTTTCCCAGTTGACGGTGTCGAAGTACTGGCTGGCAACGCCGATGGCGTAGTCTGTGAAGCCGGCCAGCAGCTCAGACTGTTCAAAGCCGGTGAAGCGGCCGGTGCCGGGATAGTTGAAGCCGCCGATGTTGAAGTAGCCCTTGGAGTCCGGCGTGTTGAAGAAGTCTACGCGGCGATGAATGATGGAGGCTCCAACCTTGAAGGAGTGGGCTCCACGCACGATGGAGACGGAGTCTGCGAACTGGTTGGTATGCTGCGGCACCTCGTACGGACCCCAGTCGCCGGTGTACTCCAGCTCATAGCCGTTGCCGCCGATGAGTGCGCCGCCGCCGAGAAGCGCGTTGCGGTTGGCATTCAGGATTCCAAGGTTCGCGGAGACCGCGGTCCCCTCCATGGGATTGATGTACGCGTAGAACGGCCGCACATAGCCGTAGCGGAACTCGTTGACGATGTGCGGGCTGAAGGTGTGCGTCCAGCCGGCTGCCCCGCCGCGGGGATGGTTGACGTTGGCGCCTGTGCCGTAGCCGGCAGGCAGATTGGGAAATTCGCTGCTCTTGGGATTCTGGAACTGGCCGTAGCTGTAGCGGACGAAGAGCAGGTCACGGCTGCTGACGTTGGCGTCGAGACGGATGTCGAAGTCGGTCTCGTTCACCGTTTCTTTCTCGTGGGTCTGGTAGTTCTGCACAAGGCCGTTGTGCGCACCCAGGCCGGGCGTGGGCAGCGGGAAGGCCTGCAGGTACTTCAACGCAGCTGGATTGGCGCGGCTGGTGGGGATGATGTTGCCCTGGAACGGCGCGCACGTGAGGGGATCGTAGATGGCTCCCGGCACGGCGCCCGTAACCGTAGCGCAACCGGTGGTGGACGCATACTGCGCAGGCGTGGTGGTCAGCGGATTGGGGTCAGCGAGGAGCTCAGAGAAGTCGCCGGTACGCTCAAGCGCTGTGGGCACCGTAACCATGCCGGAGTTGCCGGGTAGCGCTTCGCGCACGTCAGCCAAATCGCCGAAGGCGAAGAGCTTGTTGCGCAGAATGGGGCCACCGACGGCAAAGCCGTACTGATGCTTGCGGTAGGTCGTGGTCTTGCTGCCGGGATTGAAGTAGGCGTTCTGCGAGTTGTTAGCGTCGAAGGCCTGGTCGCGATAGAACTCGTAGGCCGAACCGTGAATGCTGTTGGTGCCGCTCTTGATGGATGTCTGAATGATAGCGCCGCCGGCCTTGCCGAACTCGGCGGGGGCCATGGTGGTGTTGACGCGGAATTCCTGAGTGGCCTCAATGGGCGGAACGAAGACGATGGTGTTGACGAGGCCGTCGTTGTTGTCAACGCCGTCCAGCTCGTAGTTGTTGGCCTGCTGACGAAGACCGTTGGTGGAGAGGGCCGTGCCGCCCACATCGAAGAAGCGCGAGAACTCGACGTTGCCGTTGACACCGGAGACTGCCGAACCATACGCGCCGCGCGTCATGCCCGGAGCCAGCAGGGCAAGCTGCGTGAAGTTGCGGCCGTTGAGCGGAAGCTGCGTAATCTGGTCAGACTGGATGACGGCGCCGGTGGAGGACGTGGACAGATCGACGATGGGAGCAGCGTCCGTCACCATCACCGACTCATTGACCGCGCCGGGCTTGAGCTTGAAGGCAAGAGTTACGACCTGGGAGACCTGAAGGACAAACGGCTGGTTGACGGTCTCAAATCCGGCCGCCTTGACGGTTGCCCGGTAGTTGCCGCGAGGCAGAGCCTCAAAGTGGAACAGGCCGGCAGCATCGACGGCGGCGGACCGGGTGAGGCCGGTGTCTGTATTTGTAATTTGAACAGAAGCGGTGGAGACTACCGCTCCCGTCGTGTCCTGTACGGTGCCGCGAATGCTGCCGAGATCAGACTGTGCGAACAGCCGGGGCAGCAACAGGCAGGACAGCAGAGCCACCAGGACCGCGGCCGAATAACGCAGGCGACGGTGCCCGGTTGGCATGGGCATGAATCCCTTGAACATCACTGTTTCCTCCAAGAAATGCTTGATTGCTGGGTACGAATCGCGACTCCCGGATGCGACCGCTACGTGTCACTCCGGGTAGCCACAGACGAAGAAACGCTTCGGCGACAGGGATGGTCAATCAACAGCGGGCCAATTCGCGCTCAATTTACACTCATCGAATATTTCGTTTATTTTCATATTTTTATGGGTACATATCTCCTGCCGGATGGTGCCATTTGGGCGCCATCCATCCGTAGATGGAGAGGGAATACATTCCTTCTGGCTTACACTACGGTGCAGGGATCAGTCAGGGCCCGGTGACCATGGAGCAGGACAACGGCGGCGCAAGACGGGTGCAGTTTGGCCTTTTTGAAGCTGACTTGAAGAGCGGCGAACTGCGGCGCTCCGGCGTACGAGTCCGCCTGCAAAGCCAGCCCTTCAAGCTGCTGGTGGCCCTGCTGGAGCATCCGGGCGAGGTGGTTTCCCGGGAGACGCTGCAACACCTGCTGTGGGGCAGCGACACCACGGTGGACTTTGACCATAGCCTGGGCATCGCGGTAAACAAGCTGCGCGATGCTCTGGGCGACTCGGCCGAGAATCCGCGCTTTGTGGAGACTCTGGCCAAGCGCGGCTACCGGTTCATTGCCCCGGTCAAGACGATCGACCCATCCCCTGCGCCAGCTTCGGCCGAGGCGGCCACGCCGGATTTGCCCGCTGCCCCAACCAGCCGGAGCAACCGGAATCGATGGCGCTGGGTGGCGGGCGCGCTGGCGCTGGTGATTCTTGCCCTGGCGGCGATTCTGTTCCAGCGCCCGCAGGTGCTTAAACCCTATCGGATTGTGCAGGTTACGTACTCCGGGCATGTGCTGGCAAATGATCTGGACGTGCAGAGCGTCTCCAGCTCGGCCAGCGATGGCGCGCGGCTCTACTTTTCGCAGATGAACGGCGGCAACCCCGCGCTGGCGGTTGCGCTGGCGGCCAACGGCGAGATCAGCTATATCGATCTGCCGTCGGAGATTGGGGCTCCGCTGATTGGGTCGCTTTCTCCGGATGGGTCCAAGCTGATTGTTCACAGCCACTTGCAGGCCGACCCGGAGCAGCCGCTGTGGATTGTGCCCACACTGGGCGGGGACGCGCTGCGGGTGCCGAATGTGGTGGCGCACGATGCGACCTGGATGCCGGATGGGCGACATCTGCTGGTGGCCAACGGAAATGACCTGGCGATTGTGGGAACCGATGGGAGCGATCCACATAGCTTTTTGAAAACACAGGGATTGGGATTCTGGCTGCGCTGGTCGCCGGATGGCAGCCGCCTGCGCTTTACCGTGCGGGATACGAAGAACCTGACGCTGTCATTGTGGGAGGCGGATGCGGATGGAAGTCATCTGCATCCGCTGCTGCAGGGCTGGAGTCAGCCGGCCAGCGAGTGCTGCGGAAGCTGGACCCCGGACGGCGAATTCTATGTCTTCCAGTCGTGGCACTCGGGGCACAGCGAGATATGGGCGTTGCAGGAGCACCCCTGGTACAGGAAGGACCGCGAACCACGGCAGATTACGAATGGCCCGCTGGACTATGAGGCTCCCAGCACGTCTCCGGGGAGCCACCGGATCCAGTTTATCGGGGTGGACTGGCAGATTGAGCTGCTGCGGGCGACGCCTAAATCAAATGCTTTCCTTGCGTTAGAGAGCAATTTGAGCACGGCGGCGCTGGCGGTTTATTCGGCGGATGGACAGTGGGTTGCGTGGCTGAACGCCTCGGACGGCTCGCTGTGGCGCAGCCGGGCCAATGGCACGGAGCGGCTGGAGCTGACCACGCCGCCGTTTCGCATCTTCAATATGAAGTGGTCTCCTGACCACAGGCAACTGGCGCTGATGGGAGAGGAGCCGGGCAAGCCGTGGAGGGTGTATCTGATGGATGCAGACGGCGGCAAGCTGACGCCCGCGCTGAATGAGGACCGCAACGAGGCCGATCCGGACTGGGCTGCAGACGGCCAGACGCTGGTCTTTGGGCGTCCGCCGGACCGCATGGATATGGGCCAGCCCAAGGCCATTCATTTGTTGAACCTGCAGACGCACCAGGTGACGGAGGTTCCGGGATCAGCCGGGTTGTTCAGCCCGCGATTCTCCCCGGATGGGCGGTATATCGCCGCAATTCGCCTTGACCAGAAGGCGCTGATGCTGTTTGACCGGACAACGGAACGCTGGACCACGCTGGCGGTTCACGGCGTGGGCGACCCGACGTGGTCGCATGACAGCCGGTTTGTCTACTTCCAGGATTTTCTGGAACAGGGGAAGCCGATCTACCGCGTGGCGATCCCGGCAGGGCCGGTGGAGCAGGTGGCAACCATCCGCAGCCTTCAGCCGATTGCCGCGACCGACTACCGGCTTATCGGGCTGGCTCCGGGCGACCTGCCCATGGTGAGCGCGCGCACCTCCAGCGTGAATCTGTATCGCGTGGACCTGGACGAGCACTAAGCCGGGCAGCACATCCATGTATATTGATGGCCTGCGAGGAGCCGGCTCCTGGAGCGGTGCTCCCGCGCCTGCCTGGGCGATTCCGGGCCATCTCCGGGTTATTTTGGGGCAATCCGGTTGCAATCCTTTTGGAATCCTCACAGTCGCGATTTGTGTTTTGGGGCATAATCTCCGGGGCGGTGCGGACAGGCTGAACCGGGGGGGTTCAAGCCCCGGGGAGCAGTGCTGCCGAAAAAATCCTGCGTCCTGTTGTAACGAATACCCGGCAAGGGGACTTTTATGAGTTGCATGATCACCCCAAGGACACTTCTCCCGATGCGAATGCGCTTTCGTCGAACGCATGGTCTGGCCTTGATGCTATTGCTGGCCGGCTCGGCTGCCATTGCTCAGGAGCCGCTGACACTGCAGCAGGCCATCCAGCAGGCGCTGGGGCAGAGCCCGGATGCAGCCGTGGCTCGCGCCGACAGCGAAGAGGCAAAGGCCAATGCTTCCCTGGCCCGCACCCAACTGTTTCCACAAATGAACTTTACCGAGGATATGTCGCGGGGCAACGACCCCGTGTATGTCTTTGGCGCCAAGCTGCGGCAGCACCAGTTTACGCAGGCAGACTTTGCCGAGAATGCGCTGAACCGGCCGCTGCCGATTGGCAACTTTGCCACGCGCTTCTCCGGCTCGTGGATGGCCTTTGACACGTTCCGCACGCAGAAGACGATTCGCAGCGCGGACCTGATGCGCAAGAGCGCGGACTCCTCAGCGAAGGCCGTGAACCAGAAGATCGTCTTCGATGTGGTGCAGGCGTACCAGTCCGTGCTGTACGCCGAGCGGCAGATTGCCGTTACGCAGCACGAGCAGGAGACGGCGGCGGCGCTGATGTCTTCCGTGCAGGACCGCGTGAAGGCGGGGCTGGCGGTGGAGTCGGACCTGATGTCGGCCCAGGTGAACGTGGCGGCGCGCAAGCAGGAGTTGATTGCCGCGCAGGGCGGGCTGGAGCTGGCCTGGGCGCAGTTGCGCGTGGCCATGGGCGCTCCCAACCTGGCAGAGACCCAGCTGAAGGCGATTGAGCCGCGTACATTTCCTGCGACAACGCTGGATGAGGAGCTGACGACAGCAGCCAGGACGCGCCCGGACCTGATGGCACTGGGGCAGGCGCAGTCGGCGCAGGCGGCGGCGGTGAGTGCGGCCAAGCTGAGCTTTGGCCCGCATGTGAGCGCCTACGGCAACTGGGAGGAAGACCGGCCCTCGTTTGGCAGCTCCGGCGGCAACAACTGGGTGGCCGGAGTGCAGGTGGGCATTGACATATTGCCCCTGGGCAAGCGCGCCCAGCTGGCGCGGGAGACTGCGGCCAAGCAGCGCGTGGATGCGCAGATGGCGTCGTATCAGCAGAACATCCGGCTGCAGGTGAGCCAGGCGCACATTCAGCGGCAGACGGCGCAACTCTCACTGGAGACGGCGCGCGCCGCAATGGATCAGTCCGCGGAGAGCCTGCGCATCCTGCGCAATCGCTATGGCGCGGGGTTGGCGACGATGACGGACCTGCTGAGCGCGGAAGATGCACAGCGCCAGAGCCAGACCAACTATTGGCATGCGGTGTACGGCAATGCCGTGGCGTATGCCCAACTGTTATTCGCGACAGGGACACTGACTCCTGATGCGGCGGAGGTTTTGCAATGAAGATTGTTTTGTCGGTTTGTTTGATCGCCGCCTCTTCGGCGATGCTGGCCGGATGCAACTCCGGGGATAAGAGCCAACCGGCCGCGACGCAGACGGCCCAGGCCCGCGTGGTGACGAGCCAGCAGCAGCAGGCGGCGGAGGCCATCCGCGCCACGGGCACGCTGCACGCGCATGAGACGGCGGTGGTGTCCGCGCAGGTGGTGGGCCGCATCCAGCAGGTGCTGGTGCATGAGGGCGACAGCGTGCGCGCCGGGCAAACGCTGGCGGTGCTGGATGACGCCACGCTGCGCGCAGCCGTGGAGCAGGCGCAATCTGGCGTGAAGGCCGCCGAGAACCAGCAGGCAGCAGCGCAGACCAATGCAGCACTGGCAGCCAGCACGCTGGCGCGCTACCAGCAGTTGCAGTCGCAGAAGAGCGTGAGCCCGCAGGAACTGGATGAAGTGACTCGCCGCTCTGAGGCAGCCTCGGCACAGGTGGATGCGATGCGCGCGCAGAGCAACGCCGCCAAGGCGCAGGCAACCAGCGCGCAGACCATGCTGAGCTACACACGCATTCGCGCTCCGTTTGCGGGCGTGGTGACGGCGCGCATGGCCGACCCCGGCACGCTTGCCTCGCCGGGCGTTCCGCTGCTGCAGGTGGACAGCGCAGGGCCGCTGCAGTTGCAGGCCACGGTGGATGAGTCCGCCATCAACATGATTCACATGGGCATGAAGATTCCGGTGCGGGTGGATGCCGCGGGCGGAGCCGATTTGACAGGCACCGTAGCGGAGATTGTTCCCGCGGCGGACCCGGCAAGCCACAGCTTTACGGTGAAGATCAACCTTGCTCCCTCCAAGCTGTTGCGCGCGGGCATGTATGGCACTGCGGAGATTGCCACGGGCACGCGCCAGGCGATTCGTGTGCCGCGCTCGGCGATTGTCATTCGCGGCTCGCTGCCGTGCGCCTACGTGCTCGACGGCAACGGCATTGCGCAGATGCGCTACGTGACGCTGGGCGCCGCACAGGGCAACCTGGTGGAGGTGCTGTCGGGCATCTCTGCCGGAGAGAAGCTGGTGGATGATCCGGGAGATCGGGAACTGGCCGGCAAGCGCATCGAGGTCCAGCCATGACGACAGAGAATCCGAAACACGCCGGGCTGGGACTGGCCGGACGGCTGGCCCATGCCTTTCTCAACTCCAAGCTGACGCCGCTGTTTGTTGTGGCGTCGCTGGCGCTGGGCGTCTTCTCCGTTGCGGTGATTCCGAGGGAAGAAGACCCGCAGATCCTTGTGCCGATGCTGGACATCACGACGGCGATGCCGGGTGCGTCGCCGGCTGAGGTGGAGCAGCGCGTCACCATGCCGATCGAGACGATGGTGCACGAGATCTCCGGCGTGGAGTATGTCTACTCGACATCGAGCCCGGGGCAGAGCCTGGTGATTGTGCGCTTCCTGGTAGGCACGCCGCAGGAAGATGCGCTGATCAAGGTTTACAGCAAGCTCTACTCCAACCTGGACCGCATGATTCCGGGCGTCTCTCAGCCCATCATCAAGGCTCGCTCGATTGATGACGTGCCGATTCTGTCGCTCACGCTGTGGGGCGCGCACTACAACGGTTATCAGCTCCGCGCGATTGCGGATGAGGTGCAGCACAACATTCAGCAGACGCCGGACGTCTCAGAGAGCACGGTGATCGGCGGGCTGCCGCGCACCATGCGCGTGATGCTGAGCACGGCCAAGCTGAATGCCTACGGGCTTTCGCCGCTGGCGATTGTCGGTCATCTGCAGGCGGCCAACGCCAAGCTGCAGGCGGGCAGCTTTGCGGAGAACAACCAGGAGATCCGGGTGGATGCGGGCGACCTGTTCACCAGCCGCAAGGACCTGGAGTCCGTGGTGGTGGCGGTCGATCACGGGCGGCCTGTGTATCTGCGCGATGTTGCCGACCAGATACTTGATGGCCCATCAGACCCGGCCAATTACGTGCTCTTCGGCACGACGAACTCCAGCGCCGGACCGAACCAGGTTGCGCAGCAGTATCCCGCGGTGACCGTGACTGTGGCCAAGCGCAAGGGAACCAACGCAACCGACATTGCCAATGCCGTGCTGAAGCGCGTGCAGGAGATGAAGGGCGTCCAGATTCCCAACGACGTTACGGTTACGACGACGCGCAACTACGGCGACACAGCCAAGGCCAAGTCCGATGAGTTGCTGGAGCACCTGCTGCTGGCCACGCTGTCGGTGACGTTTCTGATTGCGCTCTTTCTTGGCTGGCGCGAGTCCGGCGTGGTGCTGCTGGCCATTCCTGTAACGCTGGCGCTCACCATGTCCATCTTTTACTTTCTGGGCTACACCATCAATCGCGTCACCCTGTTTGCGCTGATCTTCTCTATCGGCATCCTGGTGGACGACGCCATTGTGGTGGTGGAGAACATGGTGCGGCACTTCCGGCTGCCGGAGAATCAGCATCGCCCGTGCAGCGACGTGACGGTGGAGGCGGTTGCCGAGGTGGGCAATCCCACCATTCTGGCCACCTTTGCCGTGATTGCGGCTGTGCTTCCCATGGCCTTTGTCCGCGGCCTGATGGGCCCGTACATGCGGCCCATTCCGGTGGGCGCGTCGGCGGCCATGCTGTTCTCGCTGATGGTGGCCTTTGTGGTGTCGCCGTGGGCTGCAATGCGGCTGCTGGGCAAGCACCTGGGCGGAGCGCGCACCCTGGAGCCAGAGCAGGAGAACTGGAGAACGCGGCTCTACCGGCGCGTGATGACGCCGTTGATTGCTTCCGCCAGAAACCGCATGCTGTTTTTCATCGCCGTGATTGTGCTGCTGCTCATCTCGGTTGCGCTGGTTCCGCTGGGACTGGTGCGCGTGAAGATGCTGCCCTTCGACAACAAGAGCGAGCTGCAGGTGGTGGTGAACATGCCGGACGGCACGCCGCTGGAGCAGACGCTGCGCGTGGCGCAGGCGCTGGGCACCGAGCTGGCTCGCCAGCCGGAGGTGATCAACTACCAGGAGTATGCGGGGACATCGGGCCCGTACAACTTCAACGGCCTTGTGCGCCACTACTTCATGCGTCGCATGCCGAACCAGGCCGACATCCAGGTGAACCTGTTGCCTGCCAACAAGCGCAGTGCGCAGAGCCACGCCATTGCCAAGCGGCTGCGTCCGCTGCTGATTGCGATTGGCAACCAGTACGGCGCGCGCATCCAGGTGAGCGAGGTTCCGCCGGGACCGCCGGTGATCCAGACGCTGGTGGCCGAGGTGTATGGGCCGGATCCGGACGGGCAGGTTCGCGTTGCCCAGCAGATCAAGTCCATCTTCCAGAGCACGCCGGGCGTGGTGGATACCGACTGGTATGTGGAGGACCCGCAGACCCAGCTGGCGATTCACGTGGACCAGGTGAAGGCCGCGCAGCATGGCATTGCGGTGGCGGACGTGGCCAAGGCGCTGACGCTTGCCACCTCGGGCATGGAGGTGGGCCTGCTGCACGACGGCAACTCGCGTGAGCCGATTCCGATGACGGTGCAGTTCACGCGTCCGGATCGCTCGTCCGAGCAGGCCCTAGAAAACATTCACCTGCCCGGAGCCGATGGCTCGATGGTCTCCCTGCGAGAGCTTGTGACCATCGATCACGAAACGATTCCGCGCAGCATCTACCACAAGAATCTGCGTCGCGTGGTGTACGTGACCGGCGATGTGGCCGGCGCGGAAGAGAGCCCCGTGTACGCGATTCTGAAGATGAACAAGCAGCTGGACAACCTGAAGCTGCCGGCCGGCTACACGCTCACGCGCTACAACGCGGAGATGCCTGAGTCGTCCGATCACTACTCGATGAAGTGGGACGGCGAATGGCAGATCACGATCGAGGTCTTCCGCGATCTGGGCCTTGCCTTTGCCGCAGTACTGGTGCTGATCTACGTGCTGGTGGTCGGCTGGTTCCGGTCCTTCATTGTGCCGCTGATCATCATGGCGCCGATTCCGCTGACGCTGGTGGGCATTCTGCCCGCGCATGCGCTGATGGGCGCGTTCTTTACGGCAACGTCGATGATCGGCTTCATTGCCGGCGCCGGCATCATCGTGCGCAACTCGATCATCCTGGTGGACTTCATCGAGCTGCGACGCAGCCAGGGAGTGGAACTGGGTCAGGCAGTGATTGACGCAGGTGCGATTCGCTTCCGCCCGATGCTGCTGACGGCAGCCGCCGTTGTGGTGGGCGCAAGCGTGATTCTGACGGACCCCATCTTCCAGGGACTTGCCGTATCGCTGATTGCCGGGGCCATTGCATCCACGTTCCTTTCGTGGCCCACGATTCCGATTCTGTACTACATCGTTCACTCGCACACCAAGCAGGATATTTCCTGTGAATCTGAGAAATAACAAGGAGAACTCTCATGACCGTTGAACGCGCACTTCGCATGGCTGCAGGCATCGTGGTTCTGGTATCGCTTGCGCTGGCTCACTTTGTCTCACTGAACTGGCTGTGGCTGACAGCCTTTGTGGGCCTTAACCTGCTGCAGTCGGCCTTTACCAACTGGTGCCCCGCCATGATGATCTTCCGCGCGATAGGCCTGAAAGATGCAACCTGCGGGACCAAGTGAGGACGCATGACAGACAAGCGATTTGATGCGTCGCAGGCGCATCGGCTGGATGCGCCGGAACGGCTGACGTGGTTGCCTCCCGGCGAGGTGGTGCAGGCGCTGGGCATTCAGCCGGGCGACGTGATTGCCGACATCGGCGCGGGCACGGGATACTTTGCCCTGCCGATGGCAATCGCGGCGGGACCGCAAGGCAAGGTATTCGCCGTGGATGCGCAGGCGGAGATGCTGGGACATCTGCAGGAGAAGATCTCCAAGCACGAAGCAGAGGGCATTGAGCTGGTGCATGCGGAAGCGCACGCAACCGGCCTGCCCGCAGCAAGCTGCAACGTGGTCTTTCTGGCCAACGTGTGGCACGAGTTTGCCGATCGCGCCGCCGTGCTCGCCGAGGCCAAACGCATCCTGAAGCCCGCGGGACACATCGCCATTCTGGACTGGCGTCCGGATGTGGAGCGCGAGGCCGGACCGCCGCTCGATCACCGCATCCGCGCGGCAGATGCCGTGCAGGAACTCCAGGGCGCTGCGTTTGCAAAGGCAGGGCAGTGCAACATTGGCAAATATTCCTGGCTTGTCCAGGGGGAGTGGAAGGGATGACTGCCCGGAAACACTCCGCCGAGGCAGGGGCAACCCGGCCACGGCGGAGTGAGCAGGTGAAGGACGAGGTGTATCGCCAGATGTTTCGGCTGGAGGCGAGCCGTCCTGGCGCCGAGTTGGATCTTGCCCTTGCGCTGCTGCGCGCATGGATGGATGCGGAATCCAAACCCGAGAGCTGCGAGGAGCGGCAGTGGCTGCACAAGATTTGCCCCATATGCATTGCAATGATCGAGACTGCGATGCATCCGGGCAGCCCGTCGCGCTCCTGCGTGCAGTGAGCATGAAGACTGGCTCCGGCGTTCCGGCCCCAACCGGAGCAATGCGACGCGCGGCCAATGCAGCGAATATACTAGAGTTGAGACGCACTCTTTCCCATGCGCCCTGAACTGATACAAGCTGCAGAACTGTTGCAACGCAATACGCCCGAAGCTGTGGAAGAGGCGATCCGGTTGCTGCAGAACACGGTCTATTCCTTCAGCATGAAGGTTTGCGGCCAC
>JAJXXG010000344.1 GCA_021781255.1 Acidobacteriota bacterium | reverse complement strand
AGAGGCGCGGGGCGAAGATTCTGGCCGAGGTGATCGGCTATGGCATGAGCGCCGATGCGCACCACATGACGGGCATTGCGCCGGAAGGCGCGGGAGCGCAGCGGAGCATGCGCGCGGCACTGAAGGACGCGGGGATTGCGCCGGAGGCCGTGGGCTATGTGAACGCGCATGCGACGTCAACGCCGGCGGGCGACGGGAATGAGTCACGCGCGATTGAGCTGGTGTTTGGCGAGCATGCGTTGAGTGGCAAGCTGAAGATCAGCGGGACGAAGTCAATGACCGGACACCTGTTGGGCGGCGCGGGCGGACTGGAGGCAGGCATTACGGTGCTGGCTTTGCAAAACCAGATGCTGCCGCCTACGACGAACCTGGACCAGCCGGGCGAGGACTGCAAGCTGGATTACGTGCCGAAGAAGGCGATTCCGCACAGCTTTGATGTGGCGCTGTCGAATTCGTTCGGGTTCGGGGGCATCAACGCGTCGCTGATTATGCGGCGGTGGACGGAGTAAAAAACTCAAGCAGAAATTTGTGGAAAAAGAACGGCGCGCATCCTGAACCGTATCCAGGGATGCGCGCCTTTTTTGCGTGTGCAAGTGACGAGTTGCGAATCAGCCGAAGGCAGCGGCGAAGCCGACGCTGATCATTAGTATCAAAATCCACCAGCCGAAGACAGCGATATAGCCGGAGCCGCGCTTTGTGCGTGCGACGATTGAAACGCCGATGGAGGTGAGCACAAGATTCCAGATGACGAGTGGGTCGAGGCTCATCAGCAATGCATAGAGCCCGGCACCAATGTCCTCCTTCGAAAGGTAGTAGGCGATGTTGGTGCCGGCGATGTTTTGCAGGTTGAAGGCATCAGGCAGCGCGCCGGCGAAGAGCGCGAGGCCGCCAAGAAGCAACTTGATGGGCCAGAGGACCAGTGTGGCGTACATGGTGACGGCGAGAATTGCGCCGTAGGTGGCCTTGCCTCCGAAGCCAAAGTTAATGGTAGGCCACAGGATGAGAGCTGCGATCATGTTCATCAGCAGAAGGCCGAGCGGAGAGAGCGCCCACGTGATGGCCTGGCCTCGGGGACCGCGCTGATCAGCCGCTGCGCGCTGTTCCGGTGTCATGTTTTCCATCAGGCGCTTGGCAAAGGCCGGTGCGGCACGCTGCTGGTTCTCATAAACACCACGCCATGTGACTTCCCTGGTGATTGCACCGTACATGAAAGCACCCGTGAGAACGACGATGAGGAAGGGCAGCCACCAGCTTTTGTTGCCGCGGGCGATGTCCTGAAAGACTTTGGAGGGCGCCAGGAAGACATTGCCGACTCGCTGCCACTGGGACAGACCGGGCTCGGATGCGGCCGCTTCCGGCTGAAGACTGGGATTGCTCATGGTCTCCTCTTTTTCGAAAGATGCCTGTTGACGGGACGCGGGGCCCCGCGATTACACAACTGAGACAGCCGAACGCGAGAGACGGCAGGATGAGGAGGCTTTACCCTCGCAGCACTGACGAACCGGTCGTCGAGCGGCCATCCAAAAGGAACAATCGGATTCGGACAAGATTGTACCCCCCCTTCTACAGGGAGAGAAATGGGGGACGGAGAGGAATGGCGGAAGGAGGCGCGGAGAACCTAAAAGGAACCGTCGGCCGCAGCCTCGGTGGAGAGCTCGTGGCGGCGGGCCTGGCGAAGGGCGTTTCGGGAGAGGTAGCTCTTGTAGACCGTGATGTGGAAGCAGGCCTGATGGAACTCCTCTTCGACGTCGATGGCACCCTGATTCTGAAGATCGCGGAGGACGATGCGCATCCAGTAGATTTCGCGGGTGCTCATGCCTTTTTTGGTGATGTCGATGGTAGCGCCCGTGACGTGGGGGCTGACGACCTCGCCGACGGCGCTAGCAGCATTGCCGTTGATGCGCTCGAGCCGTTTCTGGTAGTCGATGGTGCGGACGGCGGAGCTGACTTCAAGCGGGTGATGGAAGCGGGTCTCATGAGCGCGGGCGAGATCGGTAAGAAAATCGGCGGTCCAGGGGCGGCAATAGCGGTGGTCCATCGGCAGCCGGGTGTTGATGGAGAGGTCGCCAGAGACGGGAACGGGAACGAGAAAGCCGCGCGCAATGCGGTTATCGAGATCGGTGTTATTGAGGATTCGCTCGAGACCGTCGGCCTGGGTGCGCTCATTCTGCCGCTGAAGAGACTCAAACGAGCCACGCAGAGGCGCCGTGGGAATGATGCGGCCGGGATGAAAGGCCTCCGCCTCGAAAGGGGTCTCAGGCGGAACGTGCGGAATGTTTGCCGCGACAGACGGACCAGGAGCCGCCGTAGCAGAGGAGGCGAGCCGGGTAACAGATGGCTCAGCGGCATGCGCGAGAGCCGGTGAAGCGAGAGTCAACGCGAGAGCGGAGGCCGGGCTGGTTCCCTGGCGTGCGGGTGCTTTTGCTTCACGCCTGCGATGGACGTAATGCCTGCGGCGATAATGATGTACGCGGGCCAGGCGTCGACGGTGCGTGTAATGATGACGACGCACTGTGTGACGCGAGCGGACCACGCGGCGCGTGTGAGGTGCTACGCGGCGATGGGTGGTGCGCACGGCGGTTTGATGGAGCGCGTGGTGATGTATGGTGTGCCGAACGGCGCGGTGGTAGACGACGCGGCGGCGAGTGCGACGAGGTGTGCGCCGGTGCACGGACGCTGAGGACGCGGCGGGGTGTTCCGGCGTTTGCGCGGAGGACTGGGCGCAGGCCGGAATGGCCAGCAGAGCAGCAACAATGAGAGCGATATATGTAGGCCGCGCCATTGGAAGCACGCGGAGAATCCAGAGCATATGTAGTGTAAGACGCAAACTGCGAATTTTGGCTGGCTGAATCGTTGAAAGATAGTGCCAAAGGGGGTTCCTTTTGGCACTGGCGACTGCGAAACCGGCTGGCGGAGCGGGTAAGGCGTTCAGTGCCCCTTCCGAGGGCCGGGGCGTGCTTATTGCAGGAGGGTGGGCTCGTCGTCCTTGTCTTTCGCGGCTTCCTCCGGCGGAATGATGACGGCAGCGGCGACCTTGTCGTCGGCGTCGAGGTTGAGCAGACGTACGCCCTGAGTGGCGCGGCCGGCGGCGCGGATGGTCTTTGTGTCAATACGGATGATCTTGCCGAACTGGCTGATGACCATCAGTTCGCTGGTTTCGTTGACGAGCAGGATGGAGGCGGTTTTGCCGACCTTGGCCGTGGCCTTGAGGTTGGTGACGCCCTGCGCGCCGCGCGCGGTGAGGCGGTACTCATCCACGTCAGTGCGCTTGCCAAAGCCATGCTCAGTGACGGTGAGGATGAGCTGCTGGGTGACGCACAGCTTTTCGTCGAGTGCCTTGATCGCCTTCCATGCGTCGCCGAGGGCCTTGTCGGCGGCAGTGACGGCGGCGGAGTCGACGAGCTTGTTGCGGTAGTCCTCGCGGGCCTTGGCGAGCCTGGCTTCGGCAGCGCCGTATGCCTTGCGGGCGGCTGCGAGCTTGTCTGCGAGGCCGCGCTGTTTGGCGCACTCATCGCGCTCCTGATCAAGCGTGGCGTCAGAGT
>JAJXXG010001206.1 GCA_021781255.1 Acidobacteriota bacterium | reverse complement strand
TGAGCGACTCACGCATTACCTTACAGGACACCTTTTACTGCTGCACGTCAACGAAGATGGGGTCGATGCTGCGTCTCCGCAATGCCCCGGAGGGCGGTTTCAGGAGGTAGCGAGTCAGATCCAAGATCCATCCATCGTCTCCGAGTACATCACTCGACGAGGAGCTCCGGTAGATACGATCGTTGCCGTAGCCCATGAGAAGCGTGTCGATTTCATCGTGCTGGGCGTACATGAACGAAACAAGGGCGAAGGACCGGCGCTGCCGCGTGTGGCCTATGATGTGATTCGGCTTGCGACATGCCCCGTGTTGACGGTGTGCCCCACCTGTAAAGGACTCTAAGGAGCGAACGTTCCCGACTTGGAAGGTGTGGTCCGCTATTCAAAGCGCAGTGCCTCGATAGGATCAAGATAGGCAGCTTTACGGGCTGGGTAAAAGCCAAAGCCGATTCCCACCAATGCCGAAAAGACAACGGCGAGCAGAACTGCAGCAGGGCTGATGACAGTTTGCCATCCCGCGAAGTGGGAGATGATGACAGAAGTGGCAATTCCCGTCATAATTCCCACAATCCCTCCGAAGATGGATAAGGTAGTGGCCTCAACCAGGAACTGCAAGAGGATATCGCGGGTCTTCGCTCCTACTGCCTGTCGCAGTCCAATTTCACGGGTCCGCTCCCTCACTGAGACGAGCATGATATTCATGATCCCGATGCCGCCGACCAGGAGAGAGACTGAGGCGACAGCAGCCAGCATCAGCGACATAATGCGAGAGGAAGTGACCTGTGCTTTCAGGATTTCCTCCAGATTCCGCATCGAGAAGTCATCCTCTTCGTCAGGCAACAGGTGATGGCGCTGGCGAAGCAATGCTCTGGCTTCTTCCTGCGCAGCATCAAGCTGGTCGCCCGACCTCGCCTGGATCAGGATTGCATCCACCGCATCCGCGTTGGCGGATTTGAAACCGAGCACTTTCTGCTTGGCTGACGTGATCGGCAACAGGACAATATCATCCTGATCCTGTCCGCCTGCGGATTGCCCTTTGGAAGCAAGAACGCCCTGAACAATAAAGGGAACCTGTTTGATACGGACAATCGTTCCTATCGGATCTGCGCCGCCATACAGCTTCTCCACAACCGTCGAACCAAGGAGGGCCACCTTACTTGCTTTCTCAACATCCTGCTCGCTCAATGCCTCCCCTTGCGCAATGGCTATGTCTCGAATTCGCAGATACGCAGGGGTAGTTCCGAGAATAGTTGTACCCCAGTTATTGCCCTCATAAATTACCGACGCGGCGCCGCGAACAGCGGGGGCAGCATCCTTAATATCTGCGCATTGCTCACTCAGCTCTCGCGCATCGGAGCGTGTGAGCGTGGTGACGGTTCCCGTGCCGAGTTGCATCCCGGAACTGGTGAGGCTGCCAGGAATAAGGATGATCATGTTGCTGCCGATGCTTGCGATCTGTGCCTGCACTCGTTGGCTGGCGCCCGTGCCAACGGCAACAGTCGCAATCACAGCTGCGACTCCAATAACAATGCCAAGCATGGTGAGTGCGCTGCGGACCCGATTGGTTTTCAGTGCGGCAAAGGCAACGCGTATCGTCGACATCCAATGGTTAAGCATGATAGCTACCTCTTAGCTGCCTGATCCAGCACCACAGGCATAGGGATTGCGGCCTCACCATTCACCAGTCTGCCATCGCGAAAATAAATAATCCGGTCCGCGTAAGCCGCTACTTCATCGGAGTGGGTCACGACGATAACCGTAATGGAACGGGTTTGGTTGAGGTCACGAAAGATCGTCATGATCTCGCGGCTGGTCTTCGTGTCCAGAGCGCCGGTGGGCTCATCCGCAAGGATGATCTGCGGCTCGTTAACGATGGCGCGGGCAATGGCTACACGCTGCTGTTGTCCACCCGAAAGCTGACTTGGCATATTCTGAAGCTGCCCTTCAAGTCCAACGGCCGCAAGAGCTTTTGCGGCACGTGCATCTGCATCCCTGATAACGTTGTCGGCGTAAAGCAGCGGAAGCTTGGCATTCTCAAGGGCGGTCACTCGAGCAAGAAGATTGAAGTTCTGGAAGACAAAACCAATCTTACGATTTCTTATTTCTGCAAGTTCATCGCGCTCCATGCTCTCAACCGAAACACCATCGAGGAAATAGCTGCCTGAGGTGGGACGGTCAAGGCAGCCGATTATGTTCATGAAGGTTGATTTGCCGGATCCCGATGGCCCCATGACTGCGACAAACGAGCCGCGGCTAATGGTGATTGTTACATCCGAGAGCGCGTGCACTTCAACTTCACCCAGGCTGTAGGTCTTGCTCAGGTGACGAACATCTATCAGCGGAGTCATAGTGTAGCCCTTATGGTCAGGGAAGACGGCGCATTCCTGGTGCGGTTGTTGTGGGAGTCGCCTTCTTAGAGACTGCCGAGCGAAGGATGACGGCATCGCCCTCCTTAAGGTCAGGCGACGTCACGGCCGTAAATCTGCCATCGGAGATACCTGCGGATACCGGGACGCTAAGCACCTCGGAGCCTGAAAGCAGATAAAGCCGCGACCCGAGGCCTGTGCTGGCAGCCGACGCCTTCATCTTCGCCAGGAGCTCAGCACTGGGGCGAAAGCGAAGAGCAGCATTGGGAACCTTGAGCACGCTATCTTCCCTCGATGTCATGATCGTCACCTTTGCGGTCATACCTGGAAACAACTTCATTTCAGGGTTAGCCACGGAAATTACGACGTCATAGGTGACTACATTCTGGGCATTGATAGGGGCGCGTCTCACGTCGGCAACCGTGCCGTGAAAGACCATACCTGGATATGCATCGACGGTGAAATCCGCTGATTGCTCCGCGCGAATCGCACCTACATCGGCCTCATCCACATTTGTATCCACCTGCATCTTGGTCAGGTCTTCGCCGATATCAAAGATGTCAGGCGCCTGAAACGATGCCGCAACGGTCTGTCCCACGTCAAAGTGGCGCGCAATGACGATGCCGGATACAGGAGCAACGATCCGAGTGTGATCTAGATTGATGCGAGCTTGTGCCAGGCTGGCTCTGGCCTGCTGCGCCTGCGCAGTAGCCGCATCCCGCTGCGAGTGAGCAGCCGAAACCTGCGCCTTCGCCGACTGAATGTTATGCATTTCCGCGTCGATCTGAGCCTGGTCCGAAGCAAGCTGAGCCCGGGCAGCATCATAGGAAGCCTTTGCAGCATCGTAGTCCTGCAATGAGGCAATGCCCTCTTTGTACAGTTCCTGAGTGCGGTCCCATTGATTGCTCAGGTTCACAAGTGTCGCGCGATCCTTAGCCGCTGCGGCCAGCGTCTGCATCCTGGCAGCCTCGGCTGAGGATGCATCGGCGGATGCCTTTGCGTATTGAGCCTCCGAACTCATCACCGCGGCATCATAATTTCTAACAGACGCCTCAGCGATGTCTACCTGTGCCTGGAAGAGCGCAGGATCGATCTGCGCAATCAGCTGTCCCTTCTTTACCTTTGTATTGAAGTCTGCGTAGAGGGCTTTGATATTTCCGGATACCTGGCTTCCTACCTGCACA
>JAJXXG010001079.1:2794-3562 GCA_021781255.1 Acidobacteriota bacterium | reverse complement strand
GGGAACGTACAGCGACCCGAAGCTCGCCGGGGGCGGCCAGATTTACACGCAGGTTTCGCACGTCGCCGCTTATCTGACATTCCTGACGGGCGCGCGCCCCTCACAGGTCTTTGCCCGATTTCACAATGATGGCGCAGGCATGGACATCTATGATGCACTGAGTATCCAGTTGGAAAACGGCTGTCTGGTTTCCGTTGCAAGCACGGGAGCGACGTCAGTTGATCAGAGAGATTTCGAAGTGCGGATCTATGGCACCGGAGGGATGCTGTTTCTCGAGCTCTGGCAAGGGTCGATGAAATTCGTCCCGCTGGACGGAAGCGCTGCCAGCGACTTCCCAACTCTCTCCCCAGACGAGATTTATCCGGAACGAGCCCCAGCGAGAAATCTGGTCGACTGTACGCATAATCCCGAAGCCAACCTGTCTCCTGGAACGTTGGGACTTGCAGCAATGGAAGTAATCGAGGCCGCCGGCCTGTCGGCACGGACAGTTGAAAACATCACAGTCAGGCCCCTGCAGGGAACTTCTAGATGACGTCAAGAACCGTACTCCGAGGCATTGCCTGGAACCACAGCCGTGCACTCCCACCGCTGGTTGCAACGGCCCAGCGCTTTGAGGAACTCCACGCAGAAGTTGAGGTTCGATGGGAGAAGCGAAGCCTGCATGATTTTGGCCACGCAGATCTGGCCTCCCTTGCCAGCCACTACGATCTTCTGGTCATTGACCATCCAGCGATGGGAGAAGCATACGATTCCCATGCCCTCGTCGAT
>JAJXXG010001079.1:0-2784 GCA_021781255.1 Acidobacteriota bacterium | reverse complement strand
TCTCTCGGAAACATTTGAGGCTGCGTTTCTAAGAGAGCTTGCGGCGGACTCGTGTGGGCGCTCCTATGAGAGCTACTGCTACGAAGGAAAAGTATTTGCGCTTCCAATTGATGCCGCAGCACCTGCAGCAAGCTATCGCATGGATCTCCTGCAACACGCTGATGTGGAAATCCCTCGGACATGGAACGACGTTCTGAACCTCTCCCGAAAGAAGCTTGTCGTAATGCCGGGGTTTCACGCGGACGTTTTTCTGAACTTCATGGGCGTATGCCTCTCACTTGGGGCTAGCATCGCAGAGGCTGCCGATGAATTAGTGGACCCCGGCGCAGGGAGGAAATCCCTGGAATTGTTGCGAGAACTTGCGAGTTACATGCCCGTGGAAATCTACAAGTGGAACCCGATCGCGGTTTATGAAGCTATGGCAGCCGGTGATCGTTATGCTTTTTGCCCCTTTGCCTTCAGCTACAGCAACTACTCTCGTGCCGGTTTTGCAAAGAACCTTATCTTGTTTTCAAATCCCGTGCCCATCGACCAAGGCCAGCCTTTTCGCAGCGTCCTGGGCGGAACCGGTATAGCAATATCGGCGTCGTGCGAATCGACCGATATTGCTCTTGATTACGTGAGACAGCTCACAGGTACGAAGTGGCAACGCACGCTCTATGGGTTGAGCGGCGGGCAACCTGCCAGGCGTAGTTCGTGGAAGGATGAAACTCTCAACCGGGTCAGCAATGGTTTTTTCGAGCGGACCATGGACGGCCTTGAAACGGCGTACGTACGCCCGCGTTATCCCGGTTATGTCCAATTCCAGGCGGAGGCCGGAGTACCGATTGTGCGATACCTCCAAGGCGATGGAACCCCTGCCAGTGTACTCGATCGACTGAACGCACTCTACCGGCAGTCCCGAAAGGCTATTCACCCAGGTCAATGAACATGAGGCTTAAGCTTGCCGTACCGGACTATACATTCCCCAAGCTCAAATGGGAGCAGGCACTGAGACTCGTGTCTGATCTCGAGGCGCAGGCTGTGGATATTGGACTGTTCGCCGGCCGTTCCCATATTCGGCCGGAAGAAGTTCTTTCGCAACCTGCAAAAGCGGCTGACAAAATACTTGCGACTGTTTATTCGCACGGCCTGGAGATCGCGGATATTTTCGGACAGCCAGGAACAGCCTTCGAAGAGAAGGCACTCAATCATCCGGACCCCGCAGAACGGAAGATTGCATCGGATTTCTTCTGGCGCTTCCTGGAGCTTGCCGCCCATTGCACGGCGAAACACATGACACTTCTCCCGGGTGTCCATTTCGAGGCTGAGGGCTATGACCACTCTCTGAACCGGTGCGCAGAAGAACTGGTGTGGAGAGTGGCAGAGGCATCAAGACTCGGCATCGTTTTGAGTGTCGAGCCACACGTCGGTTCTATCATCTCGAAACCATCGCAGGTACGCCGTTTGCTCAAGCTGGCACCGGGCCTGACACTGACCTTGGACTATGGGCATTTCACTTGCCAGGGGATCGCAGATGATGAAATCGCGCCGTTGCTTGCGCATTGCTCTCACTTCCACGCGCGAGCGGCTTGTTATGGAAAACTCCAGGCTCCGCTCAGTGAGAACACGATCGATTTTGCCCGCGTCCTGAACGCTATGGAACGGTCCTCCTACCAGGGCTACGTGGCTGTCGAATACGTATGGTCCGAGTGGATGGGATGTAATCAGGTGGACACCCTGAGCGAAGGCATTCTGCTGCGGGACCTTCTGCGCAAAGCCATCGACGGCTAAGCCGGAGTTTCTCTTACCATGTCCGTGGCGCAGGTTGAAGACCTGGCGTCAATGGGTTAACAGACCCCGCGGTTCTCTTAACTCCTTCTTGCGAGCGGAGCCAGAATTTGCTGGCTATAGGCAAGGATGCACCCAGGCGAGAGAGGGCGCGTTTGCCCCAGAAATTGCGGCGGCCGGCCGGTCCCTTTCGCTTCCTTCGGATTGTTGACTCCCCAAAGAGACCAGATGTCGCCGTAGCCGATGGAGTCCGGGTTCTTGTCCTGAGCGTCGTAAAATGCCTTCAGCACGTTCCTGGCAACATCCAGATAGTGCTGCTTACCCGTTTCACCCGCCAAGACGGCAAGAGCATACAAGGCCAGGCCAGCTTCTCCGATGGCGCCCTTGATCTCACCGGTGTTGCCGAAGGTGTAATAGATCGCCTTGTCGAGAGGCTCTACAATTTCCGGGTTACGCGTCACAGCGTAGTAATTTGCAAGCGCCATCATCGCGTGCTCGACAAAGCCCTCGATTCTCGGCTGCTGGAGATTTCCCATATAGGCCGGCCAGCTTCCATTTGGTTTCTGGAGTTTCAGAAACGCACGGACAGGAGCCTCGGCTGCATCCAGGTAGTCCTGACCGCCGGTGTACTCGTAGAACTGGCACATCATGTGGAGGTAAACCGAACCCGTGCGAGCATCGGTCTGTTCAAAGTTGATTTTCCGCTTTCGCAGGTAATCTCCGCAGTCGTTCACCCATTTGTCCACGACCGGGTCGGCACTCACGCCAGACCACACTAGTGCTCCCCAAAGCCAGGAATGATCGGGCTCTCCCGCATCGGCCGTGGCTACGTAACAGTGACCGTAGCTGTGAGTCCACACACCCCAATCCGCGTGGTGTTTGATGTCCACGTCAAGGAGGTGCCGGGCTACAAACTCAACACGCTTCCACGCAGCTGGATGCCCGGTTCTGTAATAATAGAGAAGAAGCCCCAACAACTGGTCCCGTTCGTTGTTCTGCCAATAACCTTCCCGT
>JAJXXG010000817.1 GCA_021781255.1 Acidobacteriota bacterium | reverse complement strand
CAGGCTTTCGATAAATCAGAAGTAGATCGGGTTTGATGTGGCACTCGCGGTATCCGCTCCAGTCGCCGCTGAGCGCGTGATCGCGGCGCCGTCCTTCGAGTGGCCTCTCGTTGGCCAGAGCCATGACAACGGGTACGAGATCGTCATCCAGTGTAGCCCGGTGCTGTCCCCTGGATTCCCGCTTGTAGTCACGTCGAAACTGAGAGGAGCGCTCAATCGTTCGCATGGAGATCGTCCATCAGCGCCTTGACGCTCCTGAATCGCTTCCCTTTACCGGCTTCCAGCTCGGCCATCGCCCGGCGCGTAGTAGCATTGGGAACTCGCACCTCGAAAGGAAGCCGCTTCTCGTCGGCAATGCGCAGCATCAGCAGCCGAATCGCATCTGAAACCGACAATCCCATTGCCTCCAGCGCATCTTCTGCACGCTCCTTCGTGCCTGTGTCAATCCGTGCACGAACATAGGTATCAGCCGTCACCATGGAAACCCTCTTGCATATTGTAGTCACAATAGAACTACAATGCAAACGAAGATCTCGACCGCTCCTGCTACTTCCCCACCACGTCAACAGCCACCGGAATAGTCTTCGGCGGCATGCAGGCGTTGTTGTCGCAGGCCTGATAGTGCAGCGCGCCCTGGACAAGATGATTGCCGCGCTCGGCCACAATCTGCGCCGTGATGACAAACTCGCCTGTGTAGACGCTGAGCTTTGTACTGGGGTCAACCGGCAAGGTGAATTCAGCGCCAGCCGGATAAGTCGCTCCATCCAGCCTCACCCCGGAGGCAGCCGGAATGGAAAGCGTCGTCGGAATCAGATAGGCGTCCTTGGGCGTATGCGAGTTGATATGCAGACCCTGGCCAATGCGAAAGTGCAGAGCCATGGTGCTGGCTTTGCCTGCGGGCACGGTCACCTGCTCAGGAAAGAGATACACGACCGACGGTCCCTTTTCAAACGACCCGCTCGCTTTATCTTGCAGCGCGAACTGGGCCTGCACTGCAATCGCGGCAAAGGTCATCACCAGTATCGCCGCATTGCGCATTCTGTCGCTAAGCCTCCTCACTTCACCGCTCCCAGAGCCTTGCGGATGTTGCCTTCAATCTCATCCTTTGACGTAAGCCCCACTTGCGCCGCCACAACATTCCCATTGCGATCCACAAAGAACGACGTGGGCAGCGAGTCGAGCCCGCCGTAGGGCTTGCTGATGGCATCGCCGTCCAGAAGCACAGGGTAGGGCATGTGCATCTGCTGGGCGAAGTGCGCAATCTGCTGCTTCTCTTCGCTCAACTTCTGCTTGTCGCCCAGGTCCAGATCATCTTCCGAGACGGCCAGAATCTCAAACCCCTGCGGCGCATATTGGTTGCGTAGATCCACCAGCCAGGGCGTCTCAATCTTGCACGGGCCGCACCAGGTGGCCCAGAAATTAACCAGCACGGCCTTGCCCTTGTAGTTGACCAGCGAAACCTTTCTGCCGCTCAGGTCCTCCAGCGTAAAATCGGGCGCCGGCTTATGCATCAGGGGAACAATACTGGGGGGCAGATCGCCCTCGGCAGCCATCACCAGCTCTGCGGGGGCAGCCATCGCAGCGGCGCGCGCAGCGGCCTGCTTGCGATATTCCCAGTTGGCCCAGCCCGCCCAGCCAAACCCCGCCAGCAGGAACAAGACCACGAATAGAACTACCGTATTGCGTTTCACAGGGACTAGACCTCTAAGAATGATTGTACGAGCCCGGCTCCCTGGAATGAAACCGTCGAGAGCAGCGCACATGCCAATTGAAGGGCCGGAAGCTGATACCATCAGAGACCGATGAGCCACGAGAACGATCAGGCCAGCATCAGGCCCGCGGAGTTAGTACGCACCGAGGCGGCTGCCTTGGAAGCCTTGGCAGCGCGGCTGGAAGGGTCGATGGCCGGCGCGTTTGACCGAGCCATCGAGCTGATTGTGCGCTGCGGCGCGGGCAGTGGCCGTGTGGTCGTCACCGGCATGGGCAAGAGCGGCATCATCGCGCAGAAGATTGCCGCCACGCTCAGCTCCACCGGCTCGCCCGCGCTCTTCCTGCATCCGGCCGAGGCCGTGCACGGCGACCTCGGCGTGCTCATGCCCGGCGATGTGGTGATCGCGCTCTCGGCCAGCGGCGAGACGGAGGAGATTCTGCGTCTGCTCGCCACGCTTAAGCGCAAAGGCGATGCGCTCATCAGCTTCTGCTGCAATCTGCAATCCACGCTGGCGCAGGCCAGCGATGTGGCGCTGGACTGCAGCGTGGAGCGCGAGGCCTGCGGGCTGAACCTTGCGCCCACCGCTTCTACGACGGCGATGCTGGCGCTGGGCGATGCGCTGGCTGTCGCGGTAAGCCTGCGCAAGGGCTTCCGCGCCGAGGACTTCGCCGAGCTGCACCCCGGCGGCAAGCTGGGCAAGCAGCTCGCCAGGGTGCGCGACCTGATGCACTCCGGCGACAACGTACCCGTGGTGACACCAGCGACACCCATGACCGACGTGATCTACGAGATGTCCTCGAAGAAGCTCGGCTTGACCACAGTGCAGGAGGGCGGCCGCCTGCGCGGCGTAATCAGTGACGGCGACCTGCGCCGCCTGCTCGAACGCGAAGGAGGCGCAGCCCTTAGCAAGACCGCGGGCGAGGCCATGAACGCGCACCCGAAAACCATTGGCGCGGACGAACTCGCCGCAAAGGCGCTGGCGATCCTGGAAGAGCGCAAGATTACCTCGCTCGTCGTCGTCGACGCAGAGCAGCGCGTGGAAGGCGTGGTCCATCTGCACGATCTCTGGGAGTCGAACTGATCTGAACAATTCTTTCCCTTGCCAAAACGCTTGTGGAATATACTGTGGAGTAGGTTCAACACCATGGAAACGGTTCAGATTGTTCTGGATAAACAGCTCCTGCACGCCGCCGACCGGGCAGCTCGCCGGACGAAGCGCAACCGCTCCGCGCTGGTGCGGGACGCCTTGCGGGAGCACCTGCAGCGGTTGGATCTCTACACCAAAGAGAAGATTGACCGCGAAGGCTATGCAAAGCAGCCGGAGACGCGCGACGAAGCCGCGCGATGGGAAAATGAGGCCGCATGGCCGGCACAATAGCGCGCGGGGATATTCGCCTCTACCAGTTTGCGCCGCCAGATAAAAAGAGACCGGTGCTGGTGCTGACGCGCGACAGCGCCGCCAGCTACTTGTCGACCGTGACGGTAGCGCCGATCACTTCCACAATTCGAGGCGTCCCGTCAGAGGTCGCTATCGGCGTAGACGATGGCATGAAAGCGCCCTGCGCCGTGAACCTGCACAACGTCATCACAGTTTCAAAGGACAGGCTGGGAAGGCGCGTTGCCCGGCTCAGTTCCCTTCGGATGAACGAAATCTGCGCTGCGCTGCGCTTTTCGCTCGGCTGCGACCTCATTCATTAGAATAGAACCTGTCATCATTTTGCCTTGCGTCCGCCGGTTCGGACGGGAAAGTTCCATACACTTTTTATGCATCGTTGGTCCAAGCTCTTTGTGCCCACTCTTCGCGAGGCCCCGGCAGACGCCGAAGTGGCCAGCCACAAGTTCCTGCTCCGCGCC